>NZ_JAEQDD010000131.1:0-14468 GCF_020737885.1 Microcoleus sp. PH2017_34_RAT_O_A
TTCTCAGATTTAGGCTCATGGCAAGAAACCGGGTTTCTACGAGTTTTTCGGTTGGGTGACGAGAAATATAGAAAGAAACCCGGTTTCTCAGATTTAGGCAAGGGCCAAGAAACCGGGTTTCTACGAGTTTTTCGGTTGGGTGACGAGACATATAGAAAGAAACCCGGTTTCTCAGATTTACGCAAAATAGATCTCAAATGGGTTGTATAGAATGCGTCAGCTTGGGTTCGATCGCACTTCAACGCAACTCACCCACCCTACCAAAAACTACGATCGCAACAACCGACGCATTTCCAGCTTATAAGCCGCATTATTCAAACCCTCACCGCTAGCCAGATCCGGATCAATAGCCTGGGAAATCGCAGCAATTCGATCGCTAGTCGCCGGGTGAGTGCTCAAAATACTTGGTGGAGAAGGCTTATTTAGCAACTTCTTCATAAAATCAACCATCCCAGATTGAGCGTAGCCCGATCGCCCCATAGTTTGCAAACCCAACTGATCCGCCTCATACTCAGCTTGACGGCTGTGAGGGCGACGCAAAGCCAACTCCACCCCAATCTGTACCGCCTTAGAACCATCCAGCCCAGTCGCCGAAGCAACACCAGATGCGATCGCCATTTGACGCATTTGCTTAATCGAATGGCGAGCACTAATATGCCCGATTTCGTGCGCGATCACGCTTGCTAATTCCGCCTCATTATCCGCCGCCGCCATCAAACCCTTATTCACATAAACAAAACCGCCCATCGTCGCAAAAGCATTAATATTGTTATCATCAATCACCTGAAAAGTATAAGGAATATCCGGGCGATCGCTTTCTTGGGCCAGCCGCTGACCGATGCGGTTGATGTATGCTGTAGTAGCCCGATCGCGATCGATCTTAAACTCCCTACTCGTCAACTGCTGATTGATTTGTCGGCCAACAGTCACCTCCTGGCGATCGGACATATTCGACAATTGAATAACTTGAATCCCCCGCAAAATCAGTTCCGGCAAAGAAAATGCTTGAGTCGGTTGTGGGGAAATCACGCAGATACCCGCAGCCACAATCACCGACAGAAATAGATAAATCCCCCGGCCACAACTACGCCGACAAGTCAACCAAAAACCTTTTAACATGATTTATACGCCCTAGAAGAAGGAAGAAGGAAGAAGGAAGAAGGAAGAAGGAAGAAGGAAGAAGGAAGAAGGAAGAAGGAAGAAGGAAGAAGGAAGAAGGAAGAAGGAAGAAGGAAGGAAGAAGGAAGAAGGAAGAAGGAAGAAGGAAGAAGGAAGAAGGAAGAAGGAAGAAGGAGATAAGATGTCGGTTGAAACCGAATCTACAAAAACAAAGTCCGCTAGGGTGCAGCGACCTGTGCAAGGCGAATATATTCGTAGGGGCGAAGCATGACCGCAGAAAATAGGAGATTATAACTAATAACTTATATGCGGTCATGCTTCGCCCTCTTCCTTGCGCCAGATGCACCCGTCCGCGAAACGCGAGACTCAAGAAAATAATGTAATTTCAACCGTCGCTTCTTCAACCTGCGGAGGCAGGTTTTGTTTGTATAGACGCGGTTTCAACCGCCCGGTCTTTTTTTTTAGGAAAAACTCAAAAAGTCACTAAATCGGCAGACGAAATATAACGCTACTTAGTTGCTATTTTAACTTGTTCCTAAATTTTAACCACTCTCCCCTCTCCCCATCTCCCCCTCTTCCCATCCCCCACTCTCCAAGTCCTGCGGATTTTGGGCGATCGTTGTGGTAATATCTTTTGGCTTGTACAGATACTCCTGTCGCTGTCAGTGAATTAAGTAAGCGATTTATGAAAATTTTGGATTCTCAAGGCCGGTTGTTCGGCAAACTCAGCATTCTAGACGTAGGTGCAGCAATGATTGTGCTGCTAGTTGCAGTCGGCATCTTCTTCTTTCCCGGTACTTCCGGCGGTTCCGTCGCCCAAGTCGGCGGCGCCAGCGTCAAAACCGTAGAAATGGATGCAATTGCGATCGGACTCAAAGGCACAAACTTTCAAGAGTTATTCAAAGCCGGCGATAAAATCAACGTAGTAATCCGCAACCAGCCCTCTGGTCAGATTACAATCAAAGAGGTAAAAACCATAACTAGAACCCTCGCAGTTCCTCAGCCCAACGGCACCTTAAAAGCTGTCCCAGATCCTAGAGAAGAAGAATCTTTCAGCAGAAATATGAGATTTACTCTAGAGGGGAAAGGTCAAATTACTGAAAACGGCCCGGTTTTAGGAAATATGAAAGTCAAAATCGGAACTACTCTCGAACTTGAAGGCAAAAAATACATTTTCAACGCCAGCGTCATCGACGTGCGAGTCAAAGAATAGTCAGTTGACAGTCAAATAGGTACGTAGTTGGGCTTCAGCCCTCTTTACACATATATTTAAAGAGGGCTAAAGCCCAACTACGTACCTTGATTAATTTTGAGCGATGCTTTCATCTCCCGACAATAAAACTACCCTGCTTCGATTTCAACGCCAGCGTCATCAACGTGCGAGTCAAAGAATAGTCAGTTGACAGTCAAATAGGTACGTAGTTGGGCTTCAGCCCTCTTTACACATATATTTAAAGGAGGCTCAAGCCCAACTACGTACCTTGATTAATTTTGACAGTTGCGTCCCAGACACGAGCAGACCTTCTTCTTTCCTCGAACTTGGAACCTCTATCCGTGACATCCGTCAAATCCGTTACAGAATTGGTTGCCGAACTTCTTTACTCTTAAGAAAACAACCTTAAATACTGCCGAATTAAACCAATAGTCACAGCCGGAACTTCCAACTGCGGAGTCAAACCCACATTTTCCAGAGTTTGAAAAACCTTAATTGCATCCGGGTTGAGATTAGCCAACCGCTGGCCAATCTCGGGGCTAGTAAACTGAGATTTTTCACCCCAAATAATCGCAGTCGGTGTTGTTAGCTGAGTGATATAAAGTGACAAATCAAAACACAAATCTCCCCGCACAAAAGACAAGGCTGCATATTCTGCATTTGGTTCCAAAGCAGATTGCAGATAAGCATCGACAATTTCTTGGTAGACTCGACGGGAATCGGCAAATTGGCGCTCTTCTAAAAAGCTGCGAATGCCGCCATCTGTGGCAATGCCCGTACTGTAGAGCAAGCGGTCTAAAATTGGAGTGTTGACGAGTTTAGCAAAGAAACTGCTGCCGTAATCTTGTCCGAAGTCTGACAAACCGCTGGGAATCGTCAAAATCAGCGATTTGAACAGATCCGGGCGGGCGATCGCAGCTCGAATCGCGATCGCCCCTGTCAGCGAAGAAGCTATCACATCCGTAGGACTTCCGCAAGTTTTTTCGATAAATTGGATCAGAGATGTGATATAATCTTCGACCTGATAATTTTTTTGGGGATGTTCCGATCGCCCCCAACCGATTAAATCCGGTGCTAAGACTCGATATTCCGCTGCAAAAGCCGGATAAACTTTCGACCATTCGTAGGCACTTGACCCGCCCCCAAAGCCGTGAAAAAATACTAAGTTCGGTTTATTTTCCGAATTTGAGTTCGGCAATCCGATCCAAGGCATTTTTTCAGCAGTGTAATATACCATTCTGCCGAGAGAAGTCACGATCGATCGCTGACCGAAGCCGAGAGGAACAAGCATAAATAAGCCTCAATCGCTGTGAGATTGTAGAGTTTCGCGGGTCGCCTCGTCTTTATTTAAAAAGATTGCAAAGCTGGCGCCGTTTTTGTAAAGATTCAGTATTGATTTCAATCTATTTTAGTACAAGTGAAGCCTGAAACTACACACAGCAACTAAGTTTTGCGATCTGCGCGCTCAGGTTGTGCAGTTATCCTCACCGTTGCAAACTACTTGCGATCGGAGATAATAACAAAATGATGGGTAAGACCCCTCAACACAATCAAGTCGGTTCGCCGACTCCGAAAGCAGGCACTCGGAAAGCAGCGGTATCAGATCTAGCTTTTAATCGCGGCAGGTTTACACCCGAGAGCCGATCGCAAATAATTAATTACCATATTTTACGGAGCAGTGGCTTTTAATGTCGAAGGTTTCTGTTAAAAGGCGGGCGATGGGTTTTCCATACCTCTGATTGCAGGCAATGAAATCACGAGCCTCGCCGCTATCAATTCCAAAACACAAGAAACAACTAATATCAGGGAGGTATAAAAAATGCAACTGCTTAGGAAACGGGATCGCGAGGGTTTTATGGTTGATGCAAAAAGTCTTCTAGCTGACGGGTTTGCAGAGTTTGATACTGCCTGTCGAAGCATGGATTTAAACGGCAAACAGACATTTGTCGCCACTCCAGAACGATCGGGTTCAGGGTTAGATGTGCGATCGCGCGTCAGCGCACCGGGAATGGTTCGCCTAGCTTTAGAAGAATTGAAATGCTTTGAAGTAGTAGACAACCAGTTTGCCCATTGGGGAGTGACTTTTAGCAATGCCGTCGCCATCCAACCTTCAAACCCAGCATTCCTAACGGTTTCTGGCTCAACAGTGTTAATGGGTGCCCCAAAAAGCGGACTAATAGAAGTAAGTTTCAAGTATCCAGTTCGCAGCGTAGCAGGACTTGTCACCAGTTCGCGGCGAACGGTTTTATCTGCTTGCGACATCGACGGTAACCCGATCGTTCAAGATGAAATGCCGGCGCCCAATCTGGCAGGGTCTAATTCTCCGATCGCGCCTAACACACCCCTGCGCGTCAAAGCCCCAAATATTCATCGCATTACATTTTATGCTTTTGACGGTCAGCTAATAGTCGATGACTTTATTTTTGGTCTGTGAAACCATGCCATAAGTATCGTCCCAAGTCTGCAAACCTTCAAGAATGGCATTGCGGACTATAGCCTCGGGTTCCCGACTCAACATCAGGCGAAAGCACTCGGCAGCCCGGGAACGGGCGCTCCAACTTTTGACAGAAGTCACGCGGTTAAACCCACCCTGATTCACCAAATCGGTCATTTGCCGCACTGCAATCAAACGCTTCACAGGGTCAGCATCAGTCAAATCTCCCAAGATCCGATCGAGCGCTGCTTCATCTTCATCTTTTGAGGATCCCAGACTCAGCGCTTGGCGCAGCAACAGCCCTGCAATCGCGATCGTGCCAAAATTCTGCAAAATCAGGCTCAAAGCCATCCAGTGGCTCTCAGAGTCCGCCCAAATCGCCAAACTCATGTAAGCACCCAAGGTAGCAATCCCGCCGGCGCCTACTGCTAAAACCAACCGGCGGTTCGGGCTCTGCCAAAATTGCTCGGCTTTCGATCGCAGCAATTGCCATTCCCCGGACTGCCCTCGGTAAACCAGCATCATCGCTGCGATCCCCAACCCTGTCGAAAGCAATAACTGACTGTTCCACCACCCCCAAACTGCTGCCAGGGTGAAAGCCGCCAACCCACCTTTCGATCGACTCAAACGCGGTAGCAGCCACTTGAGAAAGGCGCTAGAAACCACAGGCGATCGAGCTCGATTGTTCTTGCCATCCACCCTCCGGCGTCTTTTTTCGGCTCTGGCTGGGGTTTCCTGCGGGCGATCGTCTAGACTGCTAAATGTCCTCAAAGCTCCGGCCTCAGTCATTTCTAAGGAGATCTCGCTCAAAGGAAGCTGACCTAGTTGCAAAGTGCGATCGGACTCTTTCGTTACGGTTTGATTCAGCTTAGTTGTAGTTTTTTTAAATTGATTCATAGTTACTTTTTTTACAAATAACTTTAAGTTATTTAGGCGTCTTTTGTACAGATTTTGATTTTTTCCAAACAAGAGTGTGAGACTTTAGAATACCAGAAATATCAACTTGTGGTGAGTGCCACAGATGAGTCAAATTCCGAGAACTTATTACTCGCAAAAGACTGATTGAAGATAGTTGGGAAAAGCACAACAGGTAACGCACGAATATTTCTCACTGACTTTTGAGTTCAAAGGCGATCGGAGTTGGGTGCCGGCAAAAAACACAAAAATTGACAATTTCAGAAATTTCGGGTATTTTGAGTGCTGGAATTCGCCCGCCGAGAACTGCGCGACGAAAATATAGCCTTTTGCCAACAGTCTGGGATCTCGCTACGCCCGGTGTCATACCATTTCCGATTTTAGATTAAATAATTGAAAAATTGGGTAGAATCACTGATTGCGATCGTGGTTGGGATCGGAGGCCTACAGTTGAGAAATGCTTCTGCCATGAATCAAATCATACTTTTTGGATGCTGTGGCCGACACCTACGGCGGTCCGTCCAGCTCGCTGTCAAGCTGTGCAGCGTTTCAAACCAGCCTCATTGGCTAAGATTTTTGAAGAAAATGTCGATCGCCCTCCCAAACTAGAACAAAAGCTGAGTAGGAGTCGAGCGTTGCCAGCAAACAGATGCGTTGCCATCAGCTATAATTTTTTCAGGTAGGGCATTAAATTGGCACGACCGAATCCCATTCCTCGGTACGACCTCGATCGAGTACGACCGCAGAGGATTTCCTTTTTATTTTAGGGAGCGATCGGGCAAAAGTTCCAGTCACTCGGAATCGGACGGCAAAAGTTCCAAGGACGGCGGCATCGCCCGTTAAATAATCCTCTGGAAAGAAACTTCACTTGAGATGGGGTAAATCAACAGTATATAGTTTTCTAACGAATGTTAACATTTGGTAACAAACCGCCTAGATTGAGTGAATGGCATATATACCACTCAGACTCATGAGTCAAATTTCTGGGCTTGCACGCAAACACATATCAGGAAGTTCTCCGATGAAGGCAAGATCAAAAGCATCAAAAACGAAGCAGGACAAAGACTCTACGATGTTGAGTCATACCAGCGCGGTGCAATTGTCGTGGGAACTATTTGCGAATGTCGCGTCAGTTCAACCAAACAGCGAGACGACCTTGCTAGGCAAGTTGAATTTATGCGAGAACGATATCCAGAAGCTGAAATCCTCCAAGGCATCGGCTCTGGACTCAACTTTAAGAGAAAAGGACTGCAAGCCCTACTGGTCAGAGTTATGCGCACAGATCAGCTCAAGATTGTTGTTGCCTGTAGAGACATCTAAAGCAGATTCGGATTTGAGCTATTCGAGTTTATGGTCAAGCAAAACGGTGGAGAACTCCTGGTTCTCTCAAACCCTTTTCACTGCCCTGAAACCGAACTCACAGCCGATTTTCTTGCCATCCTTCACGGCTACCGTTGCCGAATGCACGGCCTCAGGAGCTACAGCCAGAAAATCAAGAAAGATCCGAATATTCCCCAGCCCTGAACAAAAAGCTCTGTTGAAAAGATGGTTCGGTGTTTCCCGATTCGTATTTAATGCAACAATTAAATACTTACAGGAGCCGGGAACCAAAGCCAACTGGCTAACGATCAAGACAGGGATTCTCAACTCATTACCTGACTGGGCGTCATCGGTTCCATTTCAAATTAAATCAATTGCAATTAAAGACGCCTGTCAAGCCGTCAAAAAAGCCAAAGCAGACTTCAAAAAAGACGGACAAGTGCGTCGCTGTAAATTCCGCAGTCGCAAGGATACAAAGCAATCTATTTACATCCCTAAATCTGCAATCAAAGATTGTGGCATCTATCACACAATATTGGGTCGGTCAAAGCTGAAAGAGGCATTACCCAAGGATTTCAGTGACGGACGGCTAATGCTTGCCTATGGCGAGTATTATCTAATTGTCTCCGAAGAAGTGCAGCCGCGTCAGACCGACAACCAAGGTCGCGTGGTTGCCTTAGATCCCGGTGTTCGCACGTTCATGACTTTTATTTCCGAGAGTTCTTACGGATATCTCGGCAATGACTCCAATCTTCAAATCCAAAAACTGTGCTTCAAGCTAGACAGGTTAATCTCAAAAATGAGCGCATCTCCTAGCGCGCAGAAGAAAAGATTTAAAAAGGCTGCTGACAGGTTGAAGTCCAAGGTTCAACACATGGTTAAAGAGTTGCACGACAAGACTGCTAAATTCTTAGTTGATAATTTCGATGTCATCTTATTGCCATCATTTGAATCTTCAAAGATGGTTAGCAAGTCACGTCGCAAAATTCGCTCTAAAACCGTGCGTCAGATGCTGACTTTATCTCATTATCAGTTCAAGAAACATCTTGAATGGAAAGCTTGGGAGTCAGGTAAGGTAGCCCTGACTGACATCAACGAAGCTTATACATCAAAGACAGTTTCTTGGACTGGAGAAGTCAAGAAGATTGGCGGTTCTCGTGTTATTAGAGACCGAGATGGACGCTGCATGAACAGGGATCTAAATGGTGCTCGCGGGATTTTCTTGCGGGCATCGGTTGATACACCTTGGTTGAGAGAACATCTCAGCCTATGTATTTGTTGACGAATGTTAGCAAAAAAGTATCGGTTACGCTAGTGAAGAGAGAAAAGAATAGTTACGATCGAGACTTCATCAGTCCACCTTGTAATTTATTCCTCAGTTATCAAGCCCAACAGTTTTGCATTTTCTGGGAAGCGAGACTCTTGGCACTTCCAACAAGTGGGAAACTAGACCGTCAAAAAGCTTGGGTTTGATGGTAAAAGCCTTACTAATATTATGTAAACACCTTATCGATGGCTCGCCGGAACAATCTTGCAGGAAAACCCATGTCTAGTATGCAAAACCAATTTACGGTTCACTTTTGGGGCGTTAGAGGTAGTATAGCGTCTCCCGGAGCTGAAACAGTACGTTACGGGGGCAACACGCCCTGTATAGAAATGCGAGTGGGTGACAGCCGCCTAATTTTCGATGGCGGTACTGGGTTGCGGGTTTTGGGACAAACTCTCCTGTCGCAGATGCCCGTAGAAGCTCATATGTTTTTTACTCACACTCACTGGGATCACATTCAAGGATTCCCATTTTTTGTCCCAGCTTTTATTAAAGGCAATTGTTTTCACATCTATGGGGCCGTTGCTCCTACTCCTAATCAAGCTACTATCCAGCAGCGACTCAACGACCAGATGCTCCACCCTAATTTTCCGGTGCCCCTGCAAATTATGGGGGCAGATCTGAAATTTAACGATATAGAAGTGGGTGAACCCATGGAAATCGGAGAGATTAAGGTGGAAACAGCTTTGTTGAACCACCCCGGTGAAGCGATCGGCTACCGCGTCAACTGGCGGGGTTATGCGGCTGCTTACGTGACTGATACTGAACATTTTCCCGATCGTTTGGACGAAAATGTGCTGTATTTGGCTCGCGATGCTGAGGTGCTGATCTATGATGCTACTTATACGGATGATGAGTATTATTCGGAAAAGTCTAGCAGGGTTGGCTGGGGACATTCGACTTGGCAGGAAGCGGTGAAGGTGGCAAAGGCTGCTAATGTCAAAAAGTTGGTGATTTTTCACCACGATCCGCTGCACAATGACGAGTTTTTAGACAAGGTGGGAGAGCAAGTGGCTCAAAGGTTCCCGAACAGTTTGATGGCGCGGGAAGGTTTGTCGTTACAGTTGCTGCCTCCTCAAAACAAGGATTTGTCTGAAGGGTCGTCTGAAGGGTCGGTGGAAGCCCCTAAAGTGCCTGCGTGATGGATTTGAGATTGCCAGATGGTTCTTAAACAGTTGACAGTTGACAGTTGACAGTTGACAGTTTGAGAGCGGCATCTACAAGGAAGAGGATGGGAGTAATGAATAGTCTGATTTTTATTTCTCCCTCAAAGAGAGAGGCTTTCAACCAATTCTTTATGGTAAATCTTGAGGTCTGAAATCTAAAATTTAAGTGAGGGCTGACCTGACTCAAAGACGGATACAAGCCCCGGCTTAAGTCGTAGAGAACCAAAAAGTTTAGATCGAAGTTCTAACTCCCAGTATCGATTCTGTGGAGTCAAATCTAAAATCTAAAATCTAAAATCTAAAATCGACTGGCGATCGCAATCTGGCTAAGTATGGCAAAATCTTAAGCGTGTGGATAACTTCTTCTTCAACCGCTGCTCTGACTCCAACTTCTGTTGCCTTGGGAAACTTTGATGGTTTGCACCTAGGGCATCAACAAGTCGTGCAGCCAATTTTAAATCGATCGCCGGGGCTAACTTCTGCGACGGTTTCTGCGTCGGGGCAAAACTTGCGCCCAAACGCTGGCAGAGATCAAAATTTGGAAGGCGAACATCCGGCAAGCTGGGAAAACGACTCAGCAGCACTGCCGGAAACAGCCCGCAGCGCCCTGAATTTCAATGGTGCGATCGTGGCGCACCCCCGGGCCGAGGGCAACAGCCTCTCTGGTCGCGATGATGCTGCGGGCGATCGGCTTTACGGTACTGTGGTGACATTCAATCCCCACCCGCAAGAATTTTTTACAGGTCAACCCAAAAAACTGCTGACACCTCTGGCAGAAAAGGTAGAATTGCTCGCAGCAATGGGTGTCGAGCAACTTGTGCTGCTGCCGTTCGATCGAGAATTGGCAGCATTGACTGCTGCTGAGTTTGTCGAGGAAATTCTGGTGCGGCAACTGCAAGCGAGTCGTATTAGTGTGGGGGTGGATTTTCGGTTCGGACGCGGACGTGCTGGGACGGCTGTAGATTTGCAGTCGATCGCCTCGGGTTACGGTATTGATGTTGCGCTGATACCCCTGCACAATTGCGATGAGGGCGATCGAATCAGCAGTTCCGCGATCCGCGAAGGTTTAGCATCCGGCGACCTCACAAAAGCGAATAAGTTGCTGGGGCGGCCTTACAGTTTAGTCGGGCCTGTGGTGGGCGGACAGCGGCTGGGTAGGACGATCGGATTTCCGACTGCTAATATCGAACTGCCACCGGAAAAATTTTTGCCGCGTTTTGGCGTGTACGCGGTGCGAGTCTCGGTGAAGGATGGAGGCGGAATCATCAAAAAAGATGAAAATTCTGCCTATAAGTGGGAAAATCCCCAATCTCTAATTCCGCGCCAAGCATCAGATTTATCATTCATAAATGGGGTGATGAATGTTGGTTGCCGCCCGACGGTAAACGGTCTACAACTAACTGTAGAAGTTCATCTGTTAGATTGGTCTGGGGATTTGTACGGTCAAACCTTGAGCGCAAGTTTGATAGAATTTTTGCGACCCGAACAAAAATTCGCTTCTCTGGATGCTCTCAAAAATCAAATTCAGGCAGATTGTGATGTTGCTAGAAAGGTGTTAGCTGCCAATGATGAATAGATCTCTTGCAAAAGTTTTTTTAAGCAAAATTTCGGACGGGCTAGAAGCCCATCCCACAAGAAAAATAATTGTGGGATGGGCTTCTAGCCCGTCCTAATTATGAATCCATTGTGTATAGTTTTGCTTGGGCGATTGAAATCGCGTGTATAAAAACGAAGTCCGCGCAGGCTGAGTGAGAATAAAAGAACAAGCAATTAACAACTAGCAATTAGCAATTAAGTAAATCAACGTAATTAAGGTAAAATGCGGAAGGCTAAAAAGCTTCCTTCTTCCTTCTTCCTTCTTCCTTCTTCCTTCTTCCTTCTACATAAAAATCAGGGATATGAGAGAACATATTGAGCGGCTCAAACAAAATCTAGGCAAGACAATTGTCGGTAAAGCGGATGCTATTCGCTTGGTACTTGTAGCCGTGCTTTCGGGCGGACACGCGCTGCTGGAAGACGTGCCTGGTGTGGGAAAAACGCTGTTAGCGAAGTCTTTAGCGCGATCGATCGATGGGAAGTTTCAACGCATTCAGTGTACTCCCGATTTGTTACCAACGGATATCACTGGTACTAATATTTGGAATCCTAGCAGCGGCAAGTTTGAGTTTTTGCCGGGCCCAGTTTTTGCTAATGTTTTGTTGGCGGATGAAATCAATCGGGCGACGCCGCGAACTCAATCTGCTTTGCTGGAAGTGATGGAAGAAAAGCAGGTGACGGTAGATGGAGTTTCTCGGAATGTTCCGGCGCCGTTTTTTGTGATTGCAACTCAAAACCCGATCGAATATCAAGGCACTTTTCCGCTACCGGAAGCGCAGATGGATCGGTTTACCTTGTCTTTGACGTTGGGCTATCCCGCTGCGTCGGAAGAGTTGCAAATGTTGGAAAGGCTGTCTGATACTTTTGCTGTGGAAGATTTGCAGCCTTGTATTTCCTTGGAACAGGTGCAGGAATTGCGCCGTTTGTGCGCTGCGGTGCAGGTGGAAGGCTCTTTGAAGCAGTATATTGTGGATTTGGTGCGATCGACTCGCCAGGATGAAGAGATTACTCTAGGCGTGAGTCCCCGTGGTGCGGTGGCGTTGCACCGGGCATCTCAAGCGTTGGCGTTTATTTCAGGGCGGGATTTTGCTACCCCGGATGATGTGAAGGATTTAGCGCCGCACGTACTTTCTCATCGGTTGATTCCGGCGGGGGGAAGGAAGGCGAAGACGATTGTTGATAAGTTGTTGAAATCTGTTCCAATTCCTTAAAAAGTTACAAATCCTCGATCGCTTTAATTGAAGGAACAGGCAAGATGCCTGTTCCACAAACAATTAATTTTTCTGTATGGTGGGCATCCTGCCCGTCCTGGAGAAATTAATTAATAACGGTGCAAGATGTCAGTTAATAAATACATCTTGTACTATTTTCAAGCACTCTGAAATAGCGCCACTAATTTCTTTGCCTCTAGATCAACATTATGTTGTTGAGCAACCCGTTCGGCTCCTATTTTCCCCATTTCTTCTAGCTTTTCTAAAGGTGCTTCCAATGCCGCACGCATTGCAACCGCTAATGCTTCTACGGAACCGGGAGGAACTAACCAACCGCAAACACCGGGTTCTACGAGCTCCGGGATACCAGCAACATAGGTGCTAATTACAGGTCGATTGAGAGCGAGGGCTTCCATAATTACGACGGGTAAACCTTCAGCAAAACTCGGCAATACCATGGCGCGGGAAGCTAAAATCTCTTTCTGAACTCGATCGCCACTGGCCCAGCCGGTAATTTCTATATAGTTTTGCAGATTGAGTTGTGCAATCTGCTGTTCAATTTCAGCTCGCAGCGGCCCGTCTCCAACAAATACCAATTTAAACTCCAAGCCTTGAACAGCTAGCTTGCTGGCGGCTTCTAGTAGTAACAAATGACCTTTTTGTTCGCTGAGTCTCCCGATGCAGGCTAAGCGGGGTGCTGCGGGTATGGGGACGTGGGGTGCGGCTAAAAATGCTGCATCGACGCCGCAGTGTATGACGTTGATTTTTGACCAATAAGCGCGATCGCACCACCGAAATAGCTGACTTTTGCCGAAGGAACTGACTGCTGCTACAAAGGTCGATCGTTTAATTTTTTCATCTAAGGAAAGAAGTGTAGCTTTATCAAATTCTTCGGGGCCGTGAACGGTGAAACTGTAAGTCGGGCCGCCTAGGACGCGACATAACATTGCAACAGTTGTGGAATTTGTGCCGAAGTGAGCGTGAACGTGTGTGGTACCGGATTCTGCGAACCAGTTTAAAAGAATGCAAGCTTCTGCGAAATAAGCTAGATGCAGCAAAATTCCGCGTTCTGAGTGTAAGCCAACTTTGAACATTAACCGCAAAGCTTCGAGGAATCGAATTGGTCTAGTTGCGGCAGTGCGGAGTAAGCCCAACGCTAAGCCCTGTACGCCAACTCCTAGGATGACTTTGGTCAATTCTTGTTCTTGTTTGTCTGCGCCGTCTACGAGTTCGGATTCGCAGGATCTGATGGAGTAACGCCCGACTTTGAGGCCGCAAGTTTCGACGGCTAGGAGTTCTCTGCGGACGAAGCTGTGGCTGACTTTGGGGTATTGGTTGACTAGGTAGGCGATGTTCATGAACGGGGAGAAATTTTTGTGGTAAAACTCTAAACCAGTCTAGCCTTATGGGAGGTGAAGGGCGATCGGGCGATCGGGAAAGTTTGGGTCAATTAGGTGGATGATTAAAGTCCCCTTGCGGGGAAGTCTGAGCAACTATCAGAATGAATCTGACTGTTATTCAGCATTACGGAAGAGTTTGTTTCCGTCCCCGTTAGGGGAAGTTGGCAGTTGTTTGATTTTTCACTTAAGAAACTCTTGCTTCTTAAGCTTACCAGCCTATCCCTATTTTGTTTAAAATTCAAGTATGTGAAAGTTAGAAGCTGAGTTTTATATCTTTTTCTCAGGGATTTAATAGCTTTTTAACTATTTGTAGATTATCAAAAGACCGATCGACATCTATTTTTGTATGTCTAGTATAATGAAACCGAGAATTAGTTTTTATACTTGTTTTTATACCTGCTTTCATACCTGTTAAGTATCGCGCTATTTGACTTTCATTTTTCAGATTTTTATAAGCCTTCTCCAAGCTTCTATCTCGCCTGTCAGCAATGTCACGAACATAATCAAACAGGCGATCGTGTGGCGATGAGGAACCTTGATATTTTTCTTCAAGATCGACTTTCTGAACCTTTGCATAAGCTTCGATGCAGTGTAAAGCTGAGTAAAAACACATTGTCACTGCCCAATCAGGAAAAGTATCTCTGATACTAAGTGCCGCCTCTTCATTATTCTTAGGGACTTCCAAAAAATAAATCGTCCCGGACTGAATGAACTAAACTGAAGCCATGTTGAAACTTACAGACTCACTCAAAGTGTTATTTAAAGAG
>NZ_JAEQDD010000132.1:0-13222 GCF_020737885.1 Microcoleus sp. PH2017_34_RAT_O_A
TTATTTAATCTTCTCCCTCTTGAGTTTTTGAGTAACAGCTTGCCGGATATTCAAAGGCGGCTACTTTTGGCTGCAATCATTTTTTAGTCTAAACTACAGGAATAAATGGTGCGTCAGAATGAGATTTTTAGTGATAATTGAGAACTACCAAACTCATCGAGAATTTCAAAGGTGCTACAAGCCCCCGGATTTATCCGTGGAATCAATCCCAAATCGAAAATCGAAAATCCTCTCTTCCCCCGAATTTATCCGTGGGATCGCCTCTAAAATCTAAAATCTAAAATCTAAAATCGATTGACGCACCCTACCGCTGAACTACGGTATCTACAAACTGCTATTCATCCAACCGCAGAATCTAACCACGCAATTAAATCCTCTTCACTTGTAAAATCCAACAAAGCCTCTCCCAAATCATCTAACTGTGCCGCAGATAACCCCTGGATGCGAGTTTGAATTTCCATTGTAACATCACCCACCCGCCGCACAATCTGACGCATAATTAATCCTATTTCCCCCTCAATTTTACCCCTTTCGATTCCCTGTTCAATCCCTTGTTCAATCCCTTGTTCAATCCCTTGTTCAATCCCTTGTTGAAGTCCTTGTTGTATTCCTTGTTGTATTCCCCTTTGAATACCAATCTCTATCCCTTTTGTCACAGAACCTAGTTGGTCTTGGATAAACATTTCTCGCTTGTCTACATCATTTAATTCGTCGAGGGTCAAATTTGCTCGGTTGGCAATTCCCATCGCGGCATTAATCTCTGCAACTGACCCCAATGTCTCTGGTACTACTTCCAATGAGGGTGCGTTTTTCATGAAGTAAATCCATTTTTCTGGCAGGGTTTCGAGTTCATTCAATTCTTTTTTGAATTTCGGTAACTCGACAAACACTAATTTGATTTCGCAGTTGGGATAGACGAATTTCTCTTCGGCTTCTGTGAATTCAAAGTGCGAAATTAGTTTTTCGGTGTTTTCAAATAAGATGAAGTCGGTGATGGTTAAGGCAATGACTGGTTTTAATCTTAAGTAACCGTCTCCAGCTTTGAGTTGAGTAGAATAGGTTTTGGCTGCGTTGTACACGACTCGTTTTTCAAAGGCGGCGACGTTGAGTACCTGCATTTCCACAATTACGGTTTTGTTTCCGGTAATCTTGGCTTTGACATCCAGGTAGGTGTCTTTTAATCCTGTGACGCTTCCGGCTGAATAAGGGTCAATTATTTCTATTTCTTCGATTGTGGATTCTCCGTTATACAGCATTGCATTTAGGAAGCTGATTAAAATTTCTGGATGTTCTGAAGATGCGAAGATTTTTTTGAATGCAAAGTCTGTTTTGGGGCTGATGAAACGCATATAGTTATAGTTTTTCGTGAACAGCAGATGACACTGAGGAAGATGTAGAGGTAAGAGAAAAATCTGGAGTTAGGGCGGGCATGGGCACCGCCCTTACAAATTATCTAAATTCAGCTATCAGCCTGTGGCTTGAGTAGTTGTTACAGATGACATAACTAGCTTTCCAGTTATATCCATTGTTGCCAGTTTCAACACTTCATTAAAAGCTAAACCCCGAATTTTGAGTTCCCACCGAATGCCTTTTGCTTTCATCCGCTTGGCTTTCCGCATATCAACATCCGCAGCTTTTTGATTCAGTAGCAAATGTTTCATTGCTGCTGTGGCTTCTACTTTTGTGGGATATGCAATGTAGGTGATAAATCCGCCGTCCCAGTGGTTGGCGTTGCGGATGCTGCTGATAGTCGCTACTCTCGGACTAAATCGGTTCCAGTATAAGTCGCTGTAGCCGATCGCCTGTGTGTTCACTTGGAGTTTGTTTGCCATTTGACTTAACTCCTATAACCTTGTGTGCGGGGTTTGCAGTACCGTTTTGGTTTTGCTATTTATATTATAGCAAATTAATGCGGAATGGGGAATTGGGCATTGGGCATTGGGCATTGGGAATTGGGCATCGCTGCACTGGGCATTGGGTGTAAAACTCAAGACTAAGTGCAGCGCACATCTACAAACTAATGACTCATGACTGATGACAACTGACTAATGACTAAAATCTTAATTCGTATTCGGCGGTGACGCGATTGTCTCCTTGGAAATTGGTTGAACCTCTGAGCAATATTTTGTCGTTTAAACGATACCGCACGTTAAATTCTGTTGGCTGATTTGCTGATAATACTCGAATGATTGATGCTGAAAGATTGCGCGTGATATCGGCCCCGACTTCTAAGCCTATACCGAGGGAACCTGCACCGGATGCGGCCCCTGAACTGGAACTGGCTGTTTGTCCTTCGTTTCCTCTAATTCGTGTGGGAAATAACCTAAATTCGCTCAATCCGGTGGCGTTGGTAATTACGGATTGCAGGTTGTTTAATAATCCTGCACCGGCTAAATTGGCGATCGCCAGTGTACTGTCTCCCTGTCCTAATGTTTGCACGAAACTGCCGCCTAATAGCGCTACAATCTCTGTTTGCGATCGCCCTGGAGAACTCCTCAACTCGATATTTTCGGCCAACTGGGAGGCTTTACCCTTGACTAATGCTTGAATTCGGACACTCCGCACGCTGCCGAAACTTGTCGGTTCATCGGCTATTTCAGAGGCGACAGATGTTCCTGGAGTGCGAAACCGCGAGACTTCTTGTACCGATGTTGCTAATCTCACGTCCAATGTCGGATCGAGTCCTTGTGTTGGTACAAAGGTAGCTGTTTGTGGGTATCCCTTATCAAGCTTAAACTGCGTGGTAAACAAATTCACCGCACCCGAAGTCAACCGAATCGTACCCGCAGGGCGAATATCGTCTAAAGTTCCATTCACCGTCAAAGCCCCTGTCGCCTGAAAATTCAATATCGGCGCACTCGTTACCCGCACTCCTCGGCCTAATTTCAGCGCCAAATCGTTTAATCCAACTTCAAAGGAAGGGGAAGATGTCGGCGAAGTCGGAGTCGCAGGAGAAGTAGAAACCTCAGTCGGAGTCGTAGGGGAAGATGTCGTAGTGGAAGGGGAATCGGAAGAAGCTAACCGAGTTCCGCCACCTCCGGCGCTGGGGAGAAATACTTCGCCGTCGTACAGTTCAATTTTACCGCTCAACTGCGGCCGCAAAGCTGTTCCCCTTGCTTGGACTTGACCGACTGCGCCGCCGCGGTACAATCCTCTGAGATTCAATCCCAATTTATCTAGATTGACAGCCAAAGGATTCGCTGCATCGACATCGCCCTCCGCAAAAGGGACAGACAGCGGAATCACGCCCTGGGCTACAACTTCCCCTTTACTCAATTGTCCCCGAATTCCTTCTACCCGAATACGATCGCCCTCAAAGCGCACTGCCCCAGTTAGCCCTGTAATCGGTTCTGGGAAAGCCCGCGCCCGGACGGTTGCATTTTCAAAATTCGCAATTCCTTGCGCTACAGGCTGTTGCAGCGTCCCTCCAACGCGAATTTGCACCTGTCCCTTGCCATTGACCCAGGCAAGTTGGGGAGTTAAGACATTAATAATTGCTAATCCTTCATTCTGCAAATTCGCCCTGAAATCTATTTGATTGTTGTCGGGTTTTACCGCAGCAAAGGGTAACTCGAAAGGCAAACTTCCCTGTACTTCAATTGGTTCGGTTTGAGTTACCAAAGCGCTGCCCCCAAAATTCAGGCGGGCGTTGCTATAACTGAAACTGCTGTCGGCTTTTTTAATCGGTTCTCCGTTTAGCGTCCCGTCCAGCAAACTTAATTCGCCGGTGGCTTGCGGATTTTCTAAACTTCCGGCTAAGTTTGCCCGCAAATTTAAGTTTCCGGTTACGTCTACAAAGGGTAATTCGATTAGTTTTGCTAACTCTTCTACGGGTACATTTTCTACCCGCAACTGCCCGGATTGAGCTTTCTGTCCGAGTTGTCCCGAAAATCCGATCGCACTTTTGCCCGATCGAATTTCCAGCGGCAACACGGTTAAAATCCCGTCCTGAAAACTGCCCTCAATGCTGAACTGTTCGGCGACATATTTTCCCCACTGCCAATTATCGCCTTTGACGTTAAATTGAGCTTGCACGCCTGTTCGCAGAGAACCTGCCACTGCAATTTCGCCACCAAAAGTTCCCTGCAATTGAGATAAGGCAGGCAATTTTTCCGCTGATTTCACAGCTTGCTGCTGCTGCAAGATTACTTCGATTTCTGCCAAGCGGCGCAACTGTTCGATTAACGGCGCTTCCGGTTCTCCGACTGCGACTGTTTTCACGTCACCGCTGTTACCGTAAACGGGAGGTTTCAAGCCTCTCGCGAAATCTCCTAAATTGAAATACCGCAAAGCTGCTAAAACTTGCTGCAAATTCCCCTGCTGGATGTTAACTTTCCCGGCAAATTCGGGGTTTGCGCCTGCTTTGACGTTACCGGAAATGGAGTATTGACCGGTACCTTGCCGGAAGATGCCGTTTGTGAGAGTGGCGCTGCCGTTAGCATAGCTGAATTCGGCTTGGAAACTGTCACCTTTAATGTAGCCGATCGCCGGTTGGGCGATCGCAATTTGTCCGTTGGCTTGCAAAGTCGCTGGATTTAACGGCATCTTCCAACCGGGCACGTTGACTTGTCCTGAAACAGTACCGGTTATCGGCCCCAAACCTGCCTCTTCTCCCGGTGAGAGATTCAATGCAGCCAGCGGGAAATCGCTTAAATTTACTCGCAAAGTTTCGCCCTCAGCTTGGCCGCGGGCTACCGATTCCCCGCGTTTAACTAAGAATGATGTCGGCAGAAACGACTGATTTAAAGCGACTTCGATTTTGTCTTGGGGGCCAGCCAAACGCAAATCTACACTTTTATCGGAACTCGCCGTCACTTTTCCCGCCAGTACCGAGTCAAAAGCGACTTGATTTACTGCTAAATTCCGCACTTCCACGTCGCCAACTAAACTCAGGGCGGCCAATGTTCCGGTGAGGCGCCCCGTGAAATCGACATTGCCGCGCACAGGCTGATTTTTCTCTGAAGACTTTTTGGCACCCATGGGTGTCAAAAATGCCAACTGTTCTGCTGGCAAGGCTTCCAGGTTAAAGTTGGAGAGTTTTACATCCAAATCTAGATTGGAAATTGACGGTAATCCTTTCCCAGCTAACTCAACGCCGACAAATCCGCTGGCTGTCAAACCGCGAGTTGCAGCTTTTTCTACTTCTATCCGTTTGCCATCCCAGTTAAATATTGCATCAAAAGGTTGTTTGAGAAAGGGCAATTCCGAGATGCGGAAACTGCCGCCGGCGCGAACATTTTGCGGGGAAGCAGCAGCAATCGGGCCGGATAAATCAACATTCCCGTTAAATAGTCCCCGCAGTAGGGGGAGATTTTGGGCTTGGGAGACTAAACCGCTGCCTTGCAAGCTTTGCCGCTGGGCTTCAAAGGCTTTCTGGAAGCGACTTAGGGCAATTTGGTCGCCTTCAATTGACGCGCGCCAATTCCCCGATTGTGCGCTACCTTTGGCGTTGACAACTCCGCCACCGTTGGCGAGTCGAATTTGTCCGTCGCCGTTGGCTGTGATGCCGTTGGCGGTTAAATTATCTGTATTTCCCACTATTCTGATTTTGCCGTCGAGGGTTCCGGCAATTTCTCGCGGTAAATTGGTTGTCAGCAAACCTGTTTGTTTGAGGGTTTGTTCTAAATTGCTGACTGTAACTCCGTTGGTTGCTAGCGATGCTTCCAAGTTGCCGTTTTCCAATTTTGCCGTAGTATCGATCGCCCCGAGTCGATCGACCAAAATCCGTCCTTCTCCACTAGCACGAATTCCTTTAGCTGTCAAATTATCCAAACTTCCCGCTGCTTGGTATTGGCCGTTAACTCTGCCGTCAAATCCTTTAGGCAAAGTCGCCGTGAGAGTAAACAGTTGGAGATTGCGGACTGTTTTTTCTAAGCGACTGAGAATAACTCGATCGAGATCCGCAACAGCTTGCCATTGTCCAGCATCTAATTTTCCCTTAAAATCAACCGTACCGTCGGCAATATTTAATTTGCCACTGCTGTTAACAGAAACATCGGCGACGCTTGATTTGTCAAGACTTCCCGCCGCTTGAATTTGATTCGATATTTGTCCGTCAAGCGATTTTAGATTTTGAATTTTGGATTTTAGATTGCTATATTGTTCTTGCTTTTCGGGATTGAATGCCGAAGCCACATCTAACAGCGGCAATCCTAAATTTACCAGGCTGCTGATAGAAGTGCGATCTGTTTCTGCGGTTCCTTGCCAATTTCCCGCTGCCAATTCTCCTTTGAAATTGACATTGTTGCCGCCCAGATTGAGTTTGCCGCTACCGTTGAGATTAATTGCGCTAGCCGTCAAATTTTCCAGACTTCCAGAAGCTGTAAATTGACTCGATAACTGGCCGTCGATCGATTTTAGATTTTGGATTTTAGATCTTAGATTGCTATCTGGTTGATTTTCGGGATTGAATGCGGAAGCCACATCTAAAATCGGGAGTGTCAAATCTACTAGACGGCTGATGGAAGTGCGATCTGTTTCTGCGGTTGCTTGCCAGTTTCCGTCTGTCAATTCTCCTTTGAGATTGACACTGCTGTCGGCAATATTGAGTTTACCGTTGGTGCTAAGATTGATGCCACTAGCGGTTAAATTGTCAAGATTTCCCGCCGCCTGAAATTCTCCGGCTAGCTGTCCGTCAAGAGATTTTAGATTTTGGATTTTGGATTTTAGATTGTCGAGATTGGCAGAATTTGCGATCGCCAAAAATGGCAAGCCAATATCAAGTAAGGGATTGATGGCAACTTTTTCGGTTTTGCCAGAAGCTTGCCAGCGGCCTGATTCTAGTTTGGCATTAACATCAACAATACTATCAACAACATTCAGCGTTCCTTTGCCGCTAGCATAAATACCATTTAAACTCAAATCGTCCAGAGTTCCTGCAACTTCGGCGGTGCCGCTGAACAAACCTGCTAATTCTGGAGGTAAATTAAGTCGGGGAATCAGTGGCTGCAAACTTTTGACTGCCACGCGATCGCCCTTGATTATAGCTTCCCACTGACGGTCTTGGATCGCCGCATCCACATTCACCGTAGCATCGCCAATTTTGACAACGGTATTTTGCAAATCCGCCGTATTACCTCCGGCGCGAATTTCGCCGCTAGCCGGAAAAGTCCCTTGTGGTGCTTGCCATTTAGCTCTAGCTTGGATATTATTTAACGGCCCGAAAACTTGAGCTTTGGCGGACACACTGCCAATTTTAACAGCAGCGGGAATCGGGAGAGCGTAAATTTGGGCGATCGCATCTGCGGGCAGATTTTCCGCTTGCAAATCGAACACCAAACCCGATCGCGAATTCTCACTTCCCAACGTTATATCGACTTCACCTTTGCCACCAATTTTACCGCCCGCCGCCGGCACAACTAATATATCGCTCAATGTCAAAGCTAAAGAGGACAACGGCACAGTTGACGGTGGAGAATTCGGCGTTGGAGTTTGAGCTGTTCTCCCGCGTTCCAATTTAAAGTTAGTGCTAATATTGTTTAATTGCAGGCGATCGACTGTAGCGGGTTTTGTCGAGGCGATCGTACCTGAGAGCACTGGATTTGCAACGGTTCCAGTCAGCTTAGCATCCGCCTTAACTTCTCCGGCAACTGCGATCGGCAATAGAACTTTCTGCCCTAACTCTGCCTCCACCGCACTGACAATACTTGCCACAGCTACCGGTTGCACGTTAGTTATCAGATTGAAACTCGCTTGTTCGGTATTAAAATTAGTTCCAGTCGCAACGGTTCCGGCTATTTGAACGGGAATTAAACCGTAATTACCTGTGAGAGTATCGACAATTAAATTAGTTCCCTGAAACCGCAATTGACCGCTACCATTTTGGATAATCTGTTTCAGCGGTTTGATACTTGCTTGCACTCCAGCAAAACTCGCCGTTCCTGTAATTCCAGATAATTTATTATCTCGCACTTGCACGGTTAAATTGCTATTTGCCAGACCTTTTTGTAGAGAAATTCCGGAAACTTTCAGCAAGCGAGTGATGTCGGACAAAGGTAAGTTTTGCGATTGCAGTAGCACGTTAGTTTGAGCCGCAGGCAATAGAGAGTCTGCTTTAACTGCAAAATTGTCATTATTGGTAAACTGACCGTTAAGTTCGTAGAGAACGCGCTGATTTTGCTCGCGAAACAAAGCGCTGCCATTTTTGAGAGTTACCGAAATCGGCGCCGAAGTTTTCTGTCCGACTTCGGGACTAGGCACTAAAACTGCACCGGCATTTTCAACTCGAATTGCTTCAATTTCCGTTTTAAATAAACCCGCAGGTTTTTTGTCCTGGGTGGGAATATCAACCCAGCGGCCTTCTGCATCCTGTTCGATATAAGCGCTAGGTTTAACTAAGGTAATATCTAATTTGAGAGTGCGGTTGAACAGCAGCGGCCAAATTGAAAATTTCACTTCCACTGCTTCTGTGGAAGCGTAATCTGGATCGATCGCAGTTGCGGGTACAGTCGATCGACCAAACCGCAACCCGATCGGAGAAAATCGCTCCAAACGTCCGATTTGCACTGGCCGCTTCAATGTCTGACTGACCTCAGAGGCCACCAAAGGAGCTAACTTTTTCTGCACCCACTCCCGTGCGGCTACCGCCCCAACCAGGCCGAGAATGCCCACTCCCGTACCGCTAAGCAGCAAGATACGCCACCAGTGGCGCCCAGAACGGGGTGCGAGTTGTTTTTTGTCATCGTCCGAGTTAGTCATGCTTATTTCTCAAGGTTGTGAGAATTCAGGAATTGAGGAAATCAGCCGGTTTGAGAGAGGAAGAGGAAAGAGGGGGAGAAAGGGAGAGGGGGAGGGGGGGAGGGGGAGAGGGGGAGGGGGAGAGGGGGGATTTGACGAGTTTTGGTCGAGAATTGAAATATACAATTTAGTAGTAGAGCGGAAAAATTCTGGGATTCTGACGAAGGCTTTCTGTCTTTGCTAGACTCATAACTGAGCTTGGAAGTGCCGATCGCACAATGAAACTTCAATATTCACCCCCTCCTATGTCGCACAGACTCCAGAAATCTTTACCAAACTTAATCTAAAATCGTCACACCTCGTACAACCGACAGTCAATCTAAAATCTAAAATCTACAATCGCCACACCTCGTACAACAGACAGTCAATCTAAAATCTAAAATCTAAAATCTAAAATTGCCCGATCGCTTCTAAGATAAAAAAACGGTGGTTAAGAAGGTCTTTAAAACTTATGCGAGTGTTCGTCTTACTCTTCAATGCCCGCACCGAGAATGAGGGAATTCACACCATTCAACTCGGCGATCGCAACAAAGTTCTGATGTTTGAGTCAGAAGACGACGCCACACGCTTTGGCGTGATGTTGGAAGCTCAGGATTTTCCCGAACCCGCTGTCGAGGCGATCGACGATGAGGAAATTAAGGAGTTCTGCGACAGTGTTGATTATGATTGGGAACTTGTGCCGGCGGGCGCACTAGCGATTCCGCCAGAAGACAATGTAACACAGACTCAGTGGCAGGCAGAGGGGCAGTCGGAACCGGAGTCACAGCCGGAGTCGGATTCTGAGGTTTCTCAAGACGAACTGGATTCTATGCGCCGCCGACTCGAAGGACTTTTGTGAAAGTCAGTTGGCAGTTGGCAGTTGGCAGTTGGCAGTTGACAGTTGACAGTTGACAGTTGACAGTTGACAGTTGGCAGTTGGCAGTTGACAGTTGGCAGTTGACAGTTGACAGTTGGCAGTTGGCAGTTGGCAGTTGACAGTTGGCAGTTGGCAGTTGGCAGCAGTCAGTAGTCAGTAATCGGTAGTCATTAGTAGACTTGAATTGCATTCATTCGCCTCAAGATTTGAAAGGTATCTGCGTTTATCTGCGTTTATCTGTGGTTTTCCTCTAAATCAATGACCAATGACCAATGACCATTAATAACTGACAAAAAATGAAGAATTTGGAAGAACGGGGGCATCTGCTGACGGAACAGGTGAATGCCAACAGCGCGAATTTAGACCAACTTAGCTCGATCGAATTGGTGGACTTGTTCAACGCAGAAGACGCCCAAACCTTAAATGCGATCGCCCGTGCCCGCGAACAGTTAGCCCGGGCGATCGACATTGCTGCCGAATCTCTACGTCAAGGAGGCCGCCTATTTTACGTCGGTGCGGGCACTTCCGGGCGTTTGGGGGTACTCGATGCCGCCGAGTGTCCCCCCACCTTCTGCACGCCACCAGAACTCGTACAGGGCATAATTGCCGGGGGTGCGGGGGCTTTGGTGCGGAGTTCGGAGGATTTGGAGGATCGGGCTGAAGATGGCGCGGAGTCGATCGCCCACCGTCATATTAACAATCTCGATGTGGTTGTCGGGATTACGGCTGGGGGCACTACACCCTTTGTAGCGGGTGCTTTACACGCGGCGCGCCAGCGGGGGGCGAAAACAGTGTTTATCGCCTGCGTACCCGTCGAACAGGTGAATTTTGAGGCTGATGTGGATATTCGGTTGTTGGTTGGCCCGGAGATAGTCGCGGGTTCGACGCGCTTGAAAGCTGGTACTGTGACAAAAATGGCTTTGAATATTCTTTCGACTGGCGTAATGGTGAAGCTGGGGAAGGTTTACGGCAATCGGATGGTTGATGTGGCGGTGACTAATAAGAAATTGCGCGATCGGGCGGTACGGATGTTACAAGATTTAACTGATTTGGGCCGAGATGAAGCGGGTTTTTTGTTGGAAAAAAGCGGCAAATCTGTAAAATTAGCTTTGATGATGCACTGGACTGGTTTGGACAAGGAAGAGTGCGATCGAATTTTGGGCGAGTTTCAAGGGAATTTGCGATCGGCAGTAGCATCAATACAATTGTAGATTTTTGCGATCGTAGGGTGCGTCGCCACAGAAAATCCCTCGCCTTGCATACCGACAATCTCAAAGCGACGCACCTGTTGTTAGGCGAATTTCAAGGCAATTTGCGATCGGCTGTAGCATCAATACAATTGTAGATTTTACGTGAATACGAGAAGAATACTCGGCGGTTGAAACCGCGTCTACAGACACGAAGTCCGCCTCCGCGGACTGAAGAAAGAAGAATACGAGAAGACTCGGCGGTTGAAACCGCGTCTACACACACGAAGTCCGCCTCCGCGGACTGAAGAAAGAAGATTAACTCGTTCTTGTCGCTGTACCTGGTAACGAGTAATCTTCAACCCGCGAAGGCGGGTTTAGTTTGTATAGACGCGGTTTCAACTGCCCGATCTACTTCCTAAATTGCACTCACAAAAACAGAAGATGTAAGCTGACTTTGACTTACACCCTGCACGATTCCCAAATAATTAGCCCCCGACTTAATCGCCGTAGAAGCGATGCTTGCACCTGCATCCAACTTCAAACTCACAGATTCAAAAGTCAAGTTGGCAAATCCGATCCCGTCGGTTAAACCAATCTTATCCCCGGCGACAAAATCGGTAATCACATCGGCACCAACTAACGTAGCCGAAACAGACAAACCTCCTGCTAGGATAAACGTATCACTTCCAGCACCGCCGGTCAGAATGTCTTGCCCGCGATCGCCCGCCAAGACATCATCGCCGTTACCACCAATCAAGATATCGTTTTCCTTGCCGCCCCGGAGAGTATCGTTACCATCTCCTCCGATCAGTCGATCGTTATCATTGTTGCCGCTGATAAAATCATTACCAACACCGCCATCAATTAAATCCGAATCTTTACCGCCGGATAAGATGTCATTACCACCTGCGCCGTTAATTGTATCCGCGCCTTGCATTCCATTAATCGTATCAGCGCCTGCTCCTCCAGTGAGATTGTCTTTCCCGGAAAGGGCAAAAATTTGCAATCCCACAGCGCTGGCAGGTATTTGAGTATCAGCAGCATCTGATAGGAAATAATTGCCACCGCTGGCTGTATTCTTGGGTGCTGTCGTCGGGGTGCCGTCCCCTGTAGCATTGGGTATTGGCGAAGTAATGGAGACTAATGTGCTGGGTGTTGGAGTTGGAGTTGGAGTTGGTACGGGAGTTGGTGTGGGAGTTGGAGTTGGAGTTGGCGTTGGAGGTGGTGCGGGATTGACACTACCATCAAGCGAAGTAGCAAAAACTTGCGTCCAATAGTGATTGTAATTGACGCTGCCAGTATCGTTGGCTAGGAAATAGTAACCAATGCCAATCTCTTTCAGATTCGGATTAAGAATGTTAGCCCGGTGGCCACTGCTGTTCATCCATGATGATACAACTTGGTCGGGTGTAGACGATCCCGCAGCGATATTTTCTGCTGCCGAGCTGAATTTATAGCCCGTTGCAGTAATCCGATTTCCCATTGACGAACCATCTTTTCCGGTGTGATCGAAAAAGTCTTGCACTGCCATGTTTTGGGTGTGATTTTGCGCCGCATTCAACAACTGAGTATTTAAGGTTAGGGGGGACAAACTCAATTTGCTGCGCTCTATGTTCGTAAGTTCTAAAACTTTATAAATAAAGTTTTGATTGGTTGTGGCTGGTGCGGGTTGTGACAGTTGAGAAGCCGATCGCTCTCCTGTTAAAATGTCCGCAGACTGAGAATCGGAATTTTGTAGTTGTTCAAGCATGGGGATGATAAAAATGTTTAAGACTGGGCTGAGCTGGTAGATGGCTTACCGTCTTAACGATAATTTCCCCGATCGCAGGCTGGGCAGGCTTCAACAATTGTCTTAATCCCTGCCACTGTTGTATCTATTGTTATTATACCTATTCTTCAACTGCGGATGTCAATATCCGGACTCTGGTTGAAAAAAGCCAAGAGTGCGATCGCCCGTGGAATCAATACAACCGAGATTCCGCAGCCACGAGCGCGTCACGCAGAACAATTACCCACAACATTATTTTTAAAGTAATTTATTATACTTGCTTTTTAAGGTTTAACCGTTAATATACGTACAACAATACAATTTATAGCGGTTCTCAAAAAAAGTGAGGTATGCCCCATGCCCTAAGTATCGCTCAAAGATCGGCTCGCATCTGGATCGAGGTACGTAGTTGCGCTTAAGCGCTCTTTATAATATTAGGAAAGAGCGCTTAAGCGCAACTACGTACCTAACTTGTCTGACGACAATAAAACCGCCCTGTGCGGAATCTGAGATAGAGCTTGAGATTTGAGATTTTTCCTGATTAGCTTAACAGACGGGAATCCCCACACTATACCTGACGGTGTTACGCTGCACAACCCTGGACAAACAGGGCATACGCGATAGCAATACTCTCACTATTGATAGAGAGAGCAAAGGAGCCGTCCCTCAAAG
>NZ_JAEQDD010000133.1:0-17053 GCF_020737885.1 Microcoleus sp. PH2017_34_RAT_O_A
CTGGCGCTTTATTAATATACTTATTTCGCAAGGGCTTGTCAAGCGTTTTGCGAAAATAATTTTGACTTTTTTTTGAAGCCATGCACCGTATGGGTTTCGACTGTTGAGACCGACTCTTTGACCCGATCGCCCAATCTGCTTTTCCGGATTTCACTTGTTTGGGGCGTAATTCTAAGGTTTTTTCCGGGGACTCTTCCGCTAATGGGTAGAATATCTCTACAGACACAGACAGATGTTCTATATATATGTGTTCGATCGCCCGCTCATGAAAAAACCGACAGCTCGCCCTAGTGCCTTATTCGTTACGTGCGCTTCACTGTTGCTGGCTTGCAGTCAGACAAATACTCCCCAAACCTCTACCACAGCATCTCCGGCGACTTCGCCCTCTGCCGGTACTTCGCCACAGGGTTCGGCCGGGCAGAATTCCAAGACTATATATATAGGGATTGGGGTGGCCCAAACTAGCAATGTGGCTTTACTCGGCCAGGAGCAAGTGGCTGGGGCGAAAATTGCTGAGAAGTATTTCAACGATAAGGGCGGTGTGGATGGGACGCCGATTAGATTGGTGTTCCAAGATACGGGTGGAGATGAACAAGGGGCGATTAATGCGTTCAATACTCTGATCAATCAAGATAAGGTGGTGGGGATTGTGGGCCCAACTCTATCACAGCAGGCTTTTGGTGCCGATCCGATCGCCGATCGCGCCAAAGTTCCCGTCCTCGCACCATCCAACACGGCTAAAGGCATTCCCCAGATTGGCGATTATGTAGCCAGAGTCTCCGCGCCTGTCGCCGTGGTGGCACCTAATGCAGTTAAAGCCGCCCTCAAGCAAAATCCCAATATCAAGAAAGTAGCCGTGTTTTTTGCTCAGAATGATGCTTTCAGCAAATCTGAGACTGAAACTTTCCAGAAAACGGTTAAAGAGATGGGGCTGGAATTGGCAACAGTCCAAAAATTCTTGACTACTGATACAGATTTCCAATCTCAAGCCACTAACGCGATCAATGTCAAGCCCGATTTGATCATTATTTCTGGGTTGGCCGCAGATGGAGGTAATTTAATTAAGCAATTGCGGGAGTTGGGCTACAAAGGCGTTATCATTGGCGGCAACGGTTTGAATACTTCCAATGTATTTACTGTGTGTAAGGCTCTTTGTGATGGGGTTTTGATTGCCCAAGCCTACAGCCCGGAATATCAGAATGAAATTAATAAGGCTTTCCGCGATGCTTATCGCGCTCAATTTAAAAAGGAACCGCCTCAGTTTAGCGCTCAAGCTTTTACGGGCGTTCAAGTTTTTGTGGAGTCATTAAAGGCAATTAATGCTCAGTCTAAGGTTAGTGAAAAGCCTTTGGCCGAATTGCGTACAAAGCTTAATGAGCAGTTGTTGGCTGCCAAGTATGACACGCCTTTGGGGGAAATTTCTTTTACGCCGGAAGGTGAAATCAATCAAAAAGACTTTTATGTGGCACAAATTAAAATGGATGCGGATGGAGTTAATGGGAAGTTTGAATTTTTGAAATAAAGGAAGTTCGGCAAGGGATTTTGTAGCGGATTTAACGGATGTAGTCAAAAAATATGACAGTAGTTTTTTAGCTTATTTGTGATTGAATGATTTAATTTTGATGCCTAATTCGTGACTGGCGATGGACTTAACTCTGTTTCTGCAACAATTTCTGAATGGTTTGTCGATCGGCAGCGTGTATGCTATTTTTGCGCTAGGATACACGCTGGTTTTTTCTATTCTCGGGATTATTAATTTTGCTCACGGTGCAGTGTTTACCTTAGGTGCTTATTTCACTTATGCGCTGATGGGCGGTGCTTTCGGTTTTAACGGGTTGTTGGCTAATGCTAGAATTCCCGTGCAGTTGCCTTTCGCGGTGGCGCTAATTTTGGGCAGTGTGTTGGCTGGTTTGGTGGGAGTAATTGTGGAAAGAGTTGCTTTTTTGCCTTTGCGTCGCAGAAACTCCGATCCTCTGCTGACGGTGGTTTCGAGTTTGGGGGCGGCGGTGGCGATCGCAAATATGATTCAATATCTTGTCGGGGCTGAGATTTACACTTTTCCGGCTAATACTTACGGCAATTTGCCAGCAGCTATTAACTTTGGTACGGCGGATCGACAGATTCCGATTCGCACTGTGCAAATAGTGATTTTTGTGGTGGCTGTGGCGATTGTTAGTCTCCTAACTTACTTGATAAATTTCACTAAATTTGGTAAGGCAATGCAGGCGGTGGCTGAAGATGCTACTACTTCTAGTCTGTTGGGGATTGATACTGACAGGTATATTGTTTTGACGTTTTTTGTGAGTAGTTTTCTGGCTGGTTTGGCGGGGAGTTTGGTGGGTTCTAGTGTGAGTATTGCGGGGCCGTATTTTGGGATTGCTTTTGGTTTAAAGGGTTTGGCTGTGATTGTGCTTGGTGGGTTGGGGAGTATTCCGGGGGCTGTTTTTGGTGGGTTTATCATTGGTTTGGTGGAGGCTTTTGTGCCGGGAGATTTTTCGGCTTATAAGGATGCTGTGGCTTTTGCGATATTGTTTATTATGCTGTTGGTTAGGCCGCAGGGTTTGTTTGGGCGGCGTTTGATTCAAAAGGTGTAAGTTTGTTAGATCGATTCCGGTTACATCGGAATGATTTAACCGCAGAGGGCGCAGAGGGCGCAGAGAAAGAGAAGAGAGAAATGAATAATTCGGATGCGATCGCATTTGATAGAAAGCCCGTATTTAAGTATGTTTATAATTTAAGATAAAGTTATGGCTACATTTTTTACTACTTATGGGTTTCTGATTGTCTCGATGTTGCTGGGTGCAATGTTGGGATTGTCGCTATATTTGCCTTTGATGACTGGACAATTGTCTCTCGCTAGCCCCGGTTTTTATGCTTTGGGCGGCTATATTGCGGCGATTTTGTCTACGACGGTGTTTCAAACGACGGGGGGTTTATTTCCGCTGCCACTGCTGTTAGTGGAGATGATAATTGCAGGGGCTGTTTCGGGGTTGTTGGGTATTTTGGTGGGAGTTCCGGCGCTGCGGTTGCGGGGGATTTATTTGGCGATCGCAACTATTGCTTTTGTGGAAATTCTCCGCGTATTATCGCTGAATCTGGACATCACTGGCGGGGCTGTGGGGATTTTTGGGATTCCGCAACCGTTTGGAACGCCGATCGAGTATTTGTGGATTGTACTGCCTTTACTGTTGGTAAGTATGGCGATTGTCTATCGGCTGGAACGGATTCGGGTGGGGCGGGCTTTTGCGGCGATTCGGGCTGATGAGTTGGCGGCTGATGCGATCGGCATTAACCCGACTTTTTACAAGGTTCTGGCTTTTACGTTGGGTGCTATTTTAGCAGGCGTTGTCGGTGCGGTTAGCGCGCATTTTCTCAATACTTGGAACGCCCGTCAAGGAACTTTTGATGCTAGTATTATTTACTTGACTTCTGTGTTGATTGGTGGTAGCAGAACTTTTGTCGGGTCGGTTTTGGGCGGGATGGTTTTTACTGCTTTACCGGAGGTTTTGAGGGGGATGGCGACTATTCAGGGATTGCCGGTTTGGTTGGCGCAATTTCTGCGGGATGGGCGGTTAATTGTGTTTGGGGTGCTGATTGTTTTGGGGACGATATTTTTTCCGCAAGGTTTGGTGACGCCGGAGTTGTTGAAGAGGTGGAGGAAGGGCGATCGCAATTCTGTTTAAAATTTGATTTTTGGTGATGATGGCTACCAGTCACCTGTTTAACGTTTAGCCCAAAAGTGCGATCGCCCTGTCGGTGAAAAAAGACAAGGTGCGATCGCCAACTTTATGACTTAAAATAGAAGAGACATATAGCTCTGCGGTCAACATGGACAGAATCTCCGTCAATCCTCAAATCCACTTCGGTAAGCCTTGCATAGTGGGTACGCGCATTACTGTACAGAGCGTTCTCGAATTACTAAATGAAGGGCTTTCTTTTGGAGAAATTATCCGAGACGATATTCGGGCGTGCTTGCGGTATGCGATCGCACTGGTGGCGGCTGAAGATGTGCATTTAGCATTAGCTTAAATTATGAAATTTCTGATAGACCAAGATGTGTATGCTGTTACCATAAAGTTTTTGATTGATGCAGGACATGATGTAATTGTTGTCGCTCAAATAGGTCTAGCGCAAGCAAGTGATGAAGAAATACTGAGAGTAGCCCAAGCAGAAAATCGCATCCTGGTTACGCGAGACAGAGATTACGGAAATCTTGTTTTTGTGAGGGCGATCGGCACTGGTGTGATTTACCTTCGAGTCTTACCTAAAACTGTGAACTCGATTCACAACGAACTAGCAAGAGTTATACAAACTTACTCTGAATTAGAACTAAAAGGGTCATTTGTGGTTGTGGAACCGGATGGACATCGGTTTAGAAAACGACTTTCATAAGGATTTGAGTTAGTCCAGTATTGGAAAGGAAAGAGCGATCGCCCTGTCGGTAAAAAAAGACAAGGTGCGATCGCATCTACACTTCTACACTTTTCATCGACCGGGCGATCGCACAAAAAAGTACAGGGCAATCGCCTTACAAATAAGGTGGGAATTACCTGCCCTATTTGTAAGGCGATAGAGGCCATAATGCCCAAGATTTTATCCAGGATTTGGGCAAGTACCAATATTTGTCAAACCTCGAGAGATATCTTCTAGAGAAGAACCTTGGTGCGGCGCTCCAAATTGCTGTCGTAACAATCCGAACAATGACGGTCCTACGTGGCAAATCTCTTGACGGGAGTTGATGTACATCACTTTGCCTTCGTTGTTTGGTGGCACATAAAGCCCTTGAGGCCATAGACAACCACCTTGAAAATTATAGGGGGTAAAAGGTGCATTTCCTCTACTCGGCATACCTCTATTAACGAATAGCCTCAACTGGGCTGGACCGACAATGTGACACGAAGCTTTCTCGGTGTTATTCCAGTAATAGCTGTGACCTTGACTCCCATAGATACCAGATGGGATGTTTGGAGGTGGTGGATTCTGAGCTACCCCTGATATTGTAGAAGCAAAAATTCCAACTCCAGAAATCATGCCCACAATCAATTTTTTCATACTTATCTCCTTTTACGGATTCATATTTAACAATCTAAGTGTCAAACAATACCTTCCCAATCAAAACCCAAGCCCGATCGCCCTGTCAGTACGATTGAGTCGGAACTTTCCAGAAAAATTTGCTCAAATGTCGTAAAGATCGGATAATATAGGAAAAACCTGCCTATCTGACCTATTTATGGACACCGCAAAAGTTTTAAAACTGGTAGATGAAATTCTGTTCACAAATACAGGCGAGCACCCAAAATCTATGAAGACAATTTAGAAGTGCGATCGCAACTCGCAAAATAGTAAAGCACCATCAGTAAAGCACCATCGGCCGCTATTGGAGATTGGGATTAGATGTACACTCCCTTCTTCCAGCGAAGCTAATTTTTATCCTTTTCCACATCATAGACCGATCGCACAAAACTGCAAAGCGAAAAAAGACGGAAAAAGACGGGTCTTTCTAAAATCGCGATGCAAGGCGGAAAAAGACTGATAAAGACGGATAAAGTCGGGTATACTAACCATAGTTCTCCGACCCCCCTACTGATGGACACTGCCCATATCTTGCAATTTGTAGATGAAGTGCTCAGCGCGAAGACAGGCAAACATCTAAATGACTTGCAGCGTAAAATTATCGAGGGAATAATGAATCGAAAAAAGTATTCTGATATTGCAGATACTTACGGTTGTACGGCGGGTCATGCTAAGGATGTAGGTTATAAACTTTTGCAAATGTTATCTGATACTTTTGATGAACCAGTTGATAAAAGTAATCTGGAATCTGTTCTAGAACGGCAATTAAATCTGAATATAAATTTTGGCGATCGCAACACTACTAATTTTTGGGAGAGCAACACAATTAATTATATCAATGGTTGCTCAGAACTACCCACTTCTACCCCAGATAAAAGTCAGCCTGCGACTCCCGACTATCAGGACGGCACGAATCAAGTTAAAATTGACATGGTTGGTAAATTACGACAGTTGGGATTGAAGGATGAGCAAATTGCAGGGGTGCTAGGACTACCCTTGGATGTCGTGAAGCAGATAGATTAAAAAGAATGAGTTTATTTTTCGATCGCTCTTTTGCCTTTCATCACTACACAGCGGTAGTCAAAGCTGTTAAAGAGTGTGGCAGAAAAGCTAAAACAATAGCGTTTTCTGGAATACCTTGGTCTATTAAATTTTGGGTAATGCCACATTCCATGCCGTCGTATTCAATATAAACTTTTCCATCTTCTAGGGTAATGTAAATTAAATTCCCTCTCACTCGCCGTCCTCTATCCCAACCCACTTGCATTAAAGCATAGCGATCGCGCGTTTCATCCAACACCGGATCTAGTCTAATGTCTCCATGAGAGGGACGCAATTTAGCGTATTGAAGAATCACCTGTTTTACGATTTCTCGATAGGTCGCGCTGGTATCCATTGTTTTACCTCGGTTTTTTTCAAATCTATAATCACCAATTTTAGGGGAATTTCGGCGATGACGAGTTCACCAATTGGCTCACTGAAGACATCGTAATAAGCGGTGTCAGGAATGGCTAAGTAAACCTGGCGTTCCGGATCGACTTGCTTCAGCAATAGCCGATAAACCATATATTGTCCAATTGCTTGCTCTAAATTGGCGATCGCTGATGGGCCGCGAAATTCTTTAATCTCGATAGCGATGCGACTGTTTTGATATTCTGCACCAATGAACCGTCCGTCAATCCGATCGAGACTGGATGATTCAGTAGCACCTAAATCTACAAATAAAAATCGCTCCCCGTAAGAAATAACATAGGGATCGTCGGTGATTTGCCAACCATCTTTGACAATTGCTTGTTTGACAATGTTATGGATAGAATCTCTTGCGGGCATTACCTAAATTTTAGCTAAGTTTATCTATTATAGCGCGATCACAATCCGATTTCTGCGATTCGGGAGTTGTGGCGGAAATTGGAGAGGGAGAATGGAATGACTTCTACTATTTTATCGATTGCACCCCCAAATTTTAATAGTTCTGTCACTGCTGCCGCTCGCCAAAAACTCTCCTTCCGGGCTAAAATTAACAGAATACACCGAGTTAGTATGACCCGCAATATTACAAATTTCTTCACCGTCTTTAACCCGCCAAATCTTGATTGTTTGATTGCTGCTACTAGCCAGAATCTCGCTATCTGGACTAAATGCGATCGAATCAACATACCAAGAATGACCTGCAATTGTTAAAACTTCTTGCCCGTCTTTCATCCACCAAATTTTGATCGTATTGTCGTGACTGCCGCTGGCAAGAAACTCTCCATTGGGACTGAAAGCTAAACAGCGAACGCAGTCTGTATGACCTATCAGCGTGCGAATTAGCTTGCCATCTTTGACTCGCCAAATTTTGATGGTTCTGTCCCAACTGCTGCTAGCAATAGTTTCTCCGTCTGGACTGAAGGCGACAAAGTAAACTAAGTTAATGTGACCGGAGAATGTGCGAATTTCTTGCCCGTCTTTCACGCGCCAAAGTTTGATGGTTTTGTCCCAACTGCTACTAGCAATAGTTTCGCCATCTGGACTGAAAGCTAAGCCATAAACGGAGTTAATGTGACCGGAAAGTGTGCGAATTTCTTGCCCGTCTTTCATTCGCCAAAGTTTGATTGTTTTGTCGTGGCTGCTGCTGGCGAGTGTCTTTCCGTCAGGGCTGAAAACTACTGTATGAACTGAGTTTGTGTGTCCTGCGAGAGTCACTATTTCTTGCCCGTCTTCAACTTGCCAAAGTTTGATTGTTTTGTCATCGCTGCCGCTGGCGATAACTTCTCCGTTGGGGCTGAAAGCTACAGATGAAATTAAGTTTTTGTGTCCGCTTAATGTGTGAATACATTGCCAGTTATGGGTTTGCGGTGGGGGCGGATTGGGATTGGTGGCGGGTTTGACTGGTTTGGTGATTTTTTGCGGAATGGTGAGTTTAATAGCTGCTTCGGGATTCAGTTGTGTTAATACTTCTACAGCCGTTTGATAGCGGCGGTTGGTAGCATTTTCAATCATTTTATCTAAAATTTTCCCGAGTTCTTTACTCACCGGGTTGTTACTTAAATACTGCCGCCAAATCCAGGCATCCTCGCCCGGATCGAACAGATCAAATGGGGAAACTTGAGTTAATAAATACAGGCAAGTTACGCCTAAACTGTACAAATCGCTGGTGAAAGATGCTTTGCCTCGGGCTTGTTCCGGGGCGATGTATTCGGGGCTGCCGATGCTGGTTCCTGTTTTGAGTAAGGCTGTACCTGTGGCAATTTTGGCAGCGCCAAAGTCTACTATAACTAATTGTTTATCGGCGCGGCGGATGATATTTCCTGGTTTGATGTCTCGGTGAATAACGTTGTGAGAATGGATGAAGTGCAGGACGGGTAGTAAGCTGTTGAGTAATTCTTGAATCTGAGTTTCTGTAAATGTGCCTTCTGTTGCTATAATTTGTGCTAGGTTTTGTCCGTCGATGAATTCTTGGACTACATATTGTCGGTTGTCTTGGATGGAATAGGCTAATAGTTCGGGAATTTGAGGGTGTTTTCCCAATTCATCCAATCGCATTGCTTCTTGTTCAAAAAGTTCGGCGGCTTTTTTGCTGTTGCGATTGCTGGCTGATGGGATGAGTTGGGTTTCTGTGGGTAAAAATTGTTTGATGACGCAGCGGGGTTTTGAGGGTTTGTCTTCGTCAACGGCGAGGAATGTTCTGCCAAAACCTCCTTGTCCGATCGCCTTTATGGCCCGATATCTGTCGCGCAGCAGCAGTTTTGACCGACAATTTCGGCAAATTTTGGCTGCATCCGGGTTTTGGGGCTTGGAACAATTGGGGTTTAGGCAGTAACTCATTCGATTTGGGATTTGGGATTTGGGGATTTGGGATTTGAGATATGGGAAGCTAGAGCGAATAAAACTTGTGAATAAATACCAAAAAAACCGGGTTTTATATCGAATCTGCGGGCTGTAACGCAGTACAATGCAAAAAACCCGGTTTCTGACTATCCATGCGTCCGAGACTTTAAAAGTTGGTTTGATCGTTCGGACTAAAGTTCTTTATCAACTGTCAACTGTCAACTGTCAACTGTCAACTGTCAACTGTCAACTATTTTAGAAGTTCCACATGACGGGATTGTCATCTAAACGATCGGTGACTGTTCGCCCGATCGCGTCAATCTCTTTTAAGTCCTCCTGACTCAACTTTACCTCAGCCGCTTTAGCGTTATCGGTGGCTTGTTCTGCGTCGCGGGCGCCGACAATTGCATTGGTTTGTGGCTGGGCAATCAACCACGCTAATGCTAAGTTTCCTAAGCTTGTTTGGTGGCGATCGGCAATTGGCTTGAGTTGATTTAATGCTGTTTGCACTCGGGCATAATTTTCTTTGAGGAACAGCTTATTTTTGGTGCGGTGGTCGCCTTCTGCAAATTTGTGTTCCGGCCCGAATTTACCTGTCAATATTCCTTGAGCTAGAGATGAATAGGCGATGATTGAGATATTATTTTATTGACAGTAGGGCATGGCGTCTTTTTCTACCGAACGCCAAAACAGAGAATAGGGCGGTTGCAAGCTGTCAATGCGTCCGTATTGGGCGGCTTCTGCTATTTGGGCGCGGGAAAAGTTGGAAACGCCGATCGCCCGAATCTTCCCCTGTTGCTTTAATTTGTTCAGGGCGTCCATTGTTTCGGCAATTGGTACAGCTTCGGAATTCCAAGTGCCGGCGGGCCAGTGGATTTGGTACAGGTCGATATAATCGGTGTTGAGGTTTTTTAGCGATCGATCGCACGCTTCGACTACCAAATCTGCTCTGAGGTGGTTGGCAAAGACTTTGCTAGCATATACTACTTGCGATCGCACGTCTGAAAGTGCTTGACCGATAATTTGTTCCGAATGCCCTTCTCCGTACACCTCAGCCGTATCAAAGGTGGTAATACCGGCCTCAAAAGCGGCGCGCATGGCTTTGACAGTTTCGGCATCCTCAATTCCCACCCACATCCGCTTCCCAGCTTGCCAAGTCCCCATAATTATCGGGGTAATTTGAATTTCTGATGTACCCAATTGTCGCTTTTCCATACCCTAAGTCCTGATTTGGATTTTTAGTATTCACCCTCAATCTATCTAATTTTAACAGAAAAAAGTAGGTAGAGTAGCTTTGAATCATCGATTTTGTTACTATTATTAAAACCCAAAAAAAATCTATGAAATCAACTACTCGCGCGCTGAAAGAATGGAATGTAGCTGTTAATGCTTTGGAAGGGGGCAGAACGATTGTGCTGTTGCGAAAAGGTGGTATTCGCGAACAAGCGGGACAGTTTAATGTCAGTGACAAGCAAGTTTTACTGTATCCAACTTTTGAACACCAACAACCTGATTTATTAAAGCCAGATTTTGCAAGTCAAGTAAAAACTGTAGAATCTGGTTGGCATCCGGAAACTATTAGAATTGGCAGTTGGGCTGAGATTACTGATGTTTTTTTGGTGGCTTGGGAACCAGCAATTAATGCGCTATTTCCCTACCATATTTGGAATGAAAAATTTGTCGGCGACCGCCTGAAATGGAAACAAAATCAGCCAATTTATATTTTATTGCTGCGGGCTTATCGCCTCGCAGAAACAGCCGAAATTCAGTACATTTCTGAATACGGCGGTTGTCGTTCTTGGATTGATTTGGCAAGTCCTATTTCTCTGGAGGGGAGTGAAGCTGTTTTAAGCGATCGAGAATACATTGCACGCTCAAATGAAATCCGCAATCTGATGGCGAATCCTCCGAACGCGGATGGTTTGCAGAAAATCACAACGCTGACGGTTTAAACTTTATGCACCTATAATTTGTTGAAAGTAGATAGAATGTATTGGTATTGTGGTATTGGTAGCCACGATGTGCTTTTTAAGCCTGTACAAAAAATAGACTTTCTGCGTTTGGCTGATGTTTTGCCAGTATCTGTTACAAATAGCTGTACGATCGCTCCGATGAATGTTCGTCAATTGAAGGGAAGCATCCAGGCTTTACACGATGGGTGCTGTGAAATTGCCATGAAGATCGATCGCGCTTGCAAGGAAGGTTTGCAATGAGTCAGATCCAGCGCACCGTCTTGATTGTCGATCGCAGCCCGGAAGACTGTCATAAGTACCGACAGTATCTGCTGCGCGATCGCGAGTACCAATACAAAATAATCGCAGCGCCGTTAGGGCAAGAAGGCTTGGCGCTGTGGGAACAACACCAGCCGGATCTGGTGTTGCTCGATAATCGGCTGCCAGATATGGACGGTTTGCAATTTATCGCCCAACTGCGAAGCAAAATAGTATCGCAGCGATATTTGCCTGTAATTGTGGTCGGAGTTGGGAACGAGACGATCGCAGTCGAAGCCATCAAAGCCGGCGCCCAAGACTATCTAATAAAAGAACAAATCGCACCGGAGAGTTTGCGGATGGCGGTGAAGGGGACGATCGACAAAGCGCAATTACACGCCAAGTTGCAACAAAACGAAGAACGCTTGCACCTAGCCTTGAAAGCGGCTGGCATGGGTACTTGGGAATGGCAGATTCCTAACAATTGTGTAGTGTGGTCTAATCTGGTAGGGCCGATTTTTGGTCTACCGCTGGGAACTTATCCGGCAAGTTATGAAGATTTTATCGAACTCGTACATCCCGAAGACCGCGAGATAATTGGCGAGGCTATAACCACTACCCTTGAGACAGGGATTAGCTATGAAGTTGAATTTCGCGCTGTCTGGGCCGATGACTCGCTGCATTGGGTAGGCGCTAAAGGGCAACTTTACTATGACTGGGCTGGCAAACCGCTGCGGCTCCTGGGTACAGTAGTAGACCTCACTCAGTCTAAACAGGCAGAAGCAGAACGCCTGCAACAAGTGCAGCGAGAGCGGGCGATCGCCCTAATTGCCCAGCAAGTTCACCAATCGCTGGATTTAGAGCGCGTTTTGCAAACAACCGTAGAGGAAGTGCGACAGTTTCTCGACACGGATCGGGCGATCGTATTTCGTTTGCACTCAGATGGCGGCGGGACTGTGGTAGCGGAATCTGTGGGGCCAGACTGGCGATCGATCCTAGCTTCCCAAATCTACGATCCCTGTTTGGCAAGCAGTTATCTTGAACCCTACCGTCAAGGATTGGTGACGGCAAAAACAGATATTCATGATGGCTCGATCGACCCTTGTCACATCGAACTGCTGACTCAATTTCAAGTCAGGGCAAATCTAGTCGTACCCATCCTGCACGAAAAACAGTGTTGGGGACTGCTGATTGTCCATCACTGCGGCGGCGCGCGCCTGTGGCAACCTTTAGAAATTGATTTGCTTCAGCAGTTGGCCCAGCAGGTGAGCATTGCTATCCGGCAGGCTGAGCTTTATCAGCAAGCACAACACGAACTGCAAGAGCGGAAGCGCACCGAAGCAATTTTACGGGAAAGCGAAGAACGCTTCCGCCAGTTAGCAGAAAGCATCGATGCTGTGTTCTGGATTTCCGATTACCCTTCGGGGCGAGTGCTTTATGTCAGTCCTGCCTACGAACGGCTGTGGGGCTTGAATCCCCAATCTTTGTATGATGACTCTCGGGTTTGGCAGGATTTAGTGCATCCGGAACACCGCGAATCGAACGCCCGAGCGTTTCAGGAGAAAGCTGTTGAGGGCAAGTTCGATGAAGAGTACCGGATTGTTTTGCCCGATCGCACTGTACGCTGGGTGAGAGACCGCTGTTTTCCGCTCAAAGATGAGACAGGAAAAATTTATCGGTTCACAGGGATTGCTGAGGATATTACCGATCGCAAACAAGCAGAAATCGCTTTGCAGGAAAGCGAGCGCCAGTTTGCGACTCTGGCAGAAGCCTCTCCAACAGCCATTTTCCGGTTTGATATTGACAATAACTGTCTCTATGTCAACCGCCGTTGGGGCGAAATGACAGGCCGATCGGTAGAAGAGGCCTTGGGGATGGGATGGGTGCAAACTTTGCATCCCGACGAATGCGATCGACTCAGCCGGGAATGGCTGCAATGGTGTCAAAAACCCGAGCCCAGAGGAATTTACCAGAACGAAGGCAGGCACGTACAGCCAGACGGCAGCATTACCTGGTACTACACCCAGTCGCTGCCCTACCTAGACTGTAACGGAACGGTGACTGGCTATGTGGGAACGCTGATCGACATTACCGATCGCAAACAAGCTGAGAAAGAGATCCGTCAAAGCGAAGAACGCTATCGATATTTAACGGAATCAATCCCGCAATTGGTATGGACAGCGAACGTTGACGGGGTATTGCTCGATGTCAACCAACGCTGGTTAGATTTTACGGGGTTGACGGTAGCACGAGCTCAAGCTGAAGGTTGGCCGGCAGTTGTCCATCCTGATGATGTCTCTACCATGGGCGATCGTTGGATGTCTGCTCAACAAGACGGCAGCCCTTATCAAGCCGAAGGTCGATTGCGCCGCTGCGACGGCGTGTATCGATGGTTTTTGCACCAAGCTATTCCCGTCAAGAATGAATCGGATCGAGTTGTCAAATGGTTTGGTACGGCAACTGATATTGAAGACAAAAAATGCTTGGAACAGCAGCGCGACAGTATTTTGCAGCAGGAAAAAGCTCTGCGCGCAGCAGCGGAAAAAGCTAACCGCGCTAAGGATGAATTTTTGGCTGTGCTTTCTCACGAATTGCGATCGCCCTTGAATCCGATCCTGGGGTGGGCGCAACTGCTGCAAAGTCAAGCGTTGAATGCGGCTCAAACTGCTAAAGCTTTAGACACGATCGAGCGCAATGCCAGATTGCAGACTCAGTTGATTGATGATTTGCTCGATATTGCGGGGATTATGCACGGCAAACTGAGCTTGAATCCCACCCCGGTGAATTTGAGTTTGGCTGTCGAATCTGCGATCGATACTGTGAAAACGGCAGCCGCTGCGAAGTCGATCGAGATTCATGCGATGGTGCCGGATCTGGGGCTGGTGTCTGGCGATGCGGTACGACTCCAGCAGATTGTCTGGAACTTGCTTTCTAATGCGATTAAGTTTACTCCTAACGGTGGCAGAGTGGAGATTCGGCTGGAGCGATCGGGCGTTAGCGGATCCCGCGCAGAGGATCGGGCGCTGATTGCCGTCAGCGATACTGGTAAAGGCATCCACCCTGACTTTTTGCTATCTATTTTTGATTCTTTCTACCAGGAAGATGTGTCTCTGACGCGCAAATATGGCGGGCTGGGATTGGGATTGGCGATCGTCCGCCATTTAGTGGAAGCACACGGCGGGACAATTGCTGCGGAGAGTGCGGGCGAGAATCAGGGATCTATTTTTAGGGTGAGTTTGCCGCTTTTAAAGGCTGAACCTGAGATGAATTTAGCAGAGGAAGTGCGATCGGCTTAAACATGGTACGTAGTTGCGCTTCAGCGCTCTTAAGGTACGTTGTTGCGCTTCAGCGCTCTCTTAATATATATAAGATCGGAGCGCTGAAGCGCAACTACATACCTTAAGATAGTGCACGATTTCAGCAATCACAAATTCAGTCATCTTTAACACCTTTCAATGTACTTTTCGAGAGACGCGCTTCCACGAAACCCAGCCCAAAATCCGCAGCTAAGGCCATCAAAGCCGCCGGAATTGCCCCAGCCAAAAGTAACTGATTGTTGACTGTAGCAACGCCCCGAAAAATAAAGACTCCCAAGCCACCTGCACCAATTGCCGCCGCAATAGTTGCTAGCCCGATCGCAATTACCGCAGCCACTCGCACGCCCGCCAGAATCACGCCCAGCGCCAGGGGAAGTTCCACTTGCCACAACAGTTGCATATCCGTCATTCCCATGCCTGTCCCGGCCATCACAATCGCCCGATCGACGCCGACAATGCCCGTGTAAGTGTTGCGGATAATCGGCAGTAGGGAATAGAGTGTCAGGGCGATGATTGCCGTGCGATCGCCTATTCCGCCCAATACCGGCACCGGAATTAACAAGCCAAACAAAGCTAAACTAGGAATTGTTTGCATAATATTCGCAAATCCCAAAATCGGCTTTTTCAATTTGGGTTTTCTAGTAACTAAAATCCCCAGAGGAATTCCCACAATCGTAGATATAACAATCGCGACTATTACTAAATACAAGTGTTCCATCGACCTCTGAACCATCTCAGCACCATAGCGGTTAATAAAATTAATCATTGCGTAATTCATGATTGCTAACAGCATTCCAATTTAGCTAATTAAAAAGATTCCAAAAAGGCGCGAGCTTCTGGATGCTGAGATTTAATAAATTGATCCGGCGCGGCAAATTCAACCAATCGCCCATCTTGCATCAAACCAATTTTAGAGGCTAAAAAAAAAGCTTCTTGAATTCCGTGAGTCACAAAAATCACAGTTTTCCCTAGTTGCTGCTGTAATTGACGGAATTCCCGCTGCAATTCCAAGCGAGTAATGGGGTCTAAAGCACCAAACGGTTCGTCCATTAATAGCAGCGGAGGGTCTGCTGCAAGTGCTCTGGCGACGCCTACACGCTGCCGCTGTCCGCCGGATAACTGATGGGGATAGCGTTTGGCGAAGTGCTGGGGGTCGAGATTCAGTAATTCTAACAGTTGGTGGACGCGATATTTTATGCGATCGTCCTCCCAGCCTTCCAATTTCGGCACTAAACCAACGTTTTGCTCGACGGTAAAATGGGGAAACAAACCGATTTCTTGAATTACGTAGCCAATTTTTCGCCGCAGTTGAATTGAATCCCACTGAGTTGTCGGTTTTCCCATAACAAGCACTTCGCCGCTGCTTGGTGTCAGTAAATTGTTAATCAATTTCATGGTAGTAGTTTTGCCGCTACCGCTGCGTCCCAGCAATACTAATACTTCTCCTTGCAGCACTTTGAAATTGAGTTTGTCTACTAAATGTCTGCGGTTGAGCCGATATGTAACGTCGAGGCATTCGACAGCAACTTCATGATTATTGACAGGTATCATTAGTTTCGGTGATGTTGGTTTTAAGAAATCGTTAATCGGCTAGTGTCGCGGGAGCATCCCCTAAATCCTAAATCCTAAATCCTAAATCTAAAATCATCTTGGTTTTGCCATTCTAGCAACAATGCTCGACATTGGAGGCAAGTTAATTTTTTGAGCAAGTCGCGAATTCCATCGGGGGTGACAGGATATGCAGCACCGATGAGTTCGGGGTTTACTGTGGCTGTGGGGTGCAATTCTGCTACAAAACCGTAGAGTTTTTGATTGGAGAATGAACTGTTGATTTCCCAGCCTGTGGTGTTGATTGGTTGGATGCGGGCGATCGCACTTTCTGTCACGCCTAGTTCTTTTTTGATTATAGCTGGAACTGCGGCTGCTGGTGTTGTGGCTTCTGGTACGCGACCGCCTGGAAAGTCAAGGGTTGTGGATGCCACGCCGGGGCGGTACATCGGTGCGGGAAACAGCAATTTGTCAGCTTGAATTGTTAAAATTACAACGGAATCTGCTCTTTCTACTCGCCAATATTCGACTATTTGTCCTTCGGTTGTTTCGAGATGTTCGCCAATTAGTTTTACCCAATGAGAGTTGATTTCTACAAATCTATCTAGGGTTTTCCAGTGAGATTTTTCGGTTGGGTTCATGTTGACAGTTGACAGTTGACAGTTGACAGTTGACAGTTGACCGAAGCAAGAAGGAAGTTCGGCAACGGATTGTGAAACGGATGTAAAGGATGTAAAGGATGGAAGGAATAAGGAAGAGGCAATAAGGAAGAGGGAACCTCATAACCGTCTTGGCGGTTGCTGTGAATTAGATGTTTTTTGCTATGGTAATCGATCGCTGTCGATCGCCCAAATATTCGATCGGTCTTTTCAGCTTTGACCCGATTTTTCGATCTAGATTGTAAATTTTTGCTACAATAGCACACAGAACCCAAGAAAATTCAGTATCATAGACTACATAATCTAAGTTGATCTGCGCCTTTGGTGATGAGTTGTTGAAACCGCTCGTAAAAACATGGACAAAGCTACCCAAAAGTAGTCAATGTTAGACATCTACGTTAGTAATTTTAGTCCACAGTCCTAAAACTACAGGAAT
>NZ_JAEQDD010000134.1:0-16937 GCF_020737885.1 Microcoleus sp. PH2017_34_RAT_O_A
GTGAGTGCCGACACTACCAGGATGAAGCAGGAAGTAAACGAAGCTCAAAGTCCAATATTGTCCAATCTTGAGTAACTTTGGGTAGGATTTATGTAACGGCTTAGGGGACTCTGTCTTAACCCAAGCGTATTGTATTATTTTAAGCAACTGGGTTTCTGTATTCAGAACTGTTGAAAGTACGATCGCCCTTACGCGATTGAATCAAGGTATTTTGCCATTCTTGGGTCATTACTGAGTTATGAGCGATCGCACTTCCTAATTTAAACCTAATTTTTGTCTAAAAACATATACCACATTTCGCTACAAAAAGTTGCAATTTGAACTCTGTTTTGGTCAAATAAGTAAGCTATCCCTATTTTTAATTATATCTGACGATTCATCAAGTTATTGATTTTTTATTCCTAAGTGTTGCGCCTTAACGACTAAAATTTTACTCGTTGATAAAACACTCGTTTCACATTCTCAGCCACCGTAACGTACAACAGGACGATCGCCCCCAGCACCAGCACAAAACTCAACGGCAACGGTTGAAATCCCAGCAGCCTTCCCAAAGGTGTCCAGGGAATGACGATCGTCACTCCTACGGTAGCCAGCGTCGCCATCAACAAGTATTTTCCGGGTTTACTGTCGAAAATAGATTTTCGAGTACGAACGACCAGCACAACCATCGAAGCAGAGATGACAGACTCCAAAAACCAGCCTGTTCTAAACTGTTGTGGTTGAGCGTGTAGCAGCAACAGCAGCGCCCCAAATGTCAGGTAATCAAAGATTGAGCTCAGCAAACCAAACACAATCATGAAGTTGCGGATAAACTTGATATCCATCCGGCGCGGTTTATTGACTAACTCCTTGTCTACGCGATCGGTTGCAATGGTCAATTCTGGGAAATCAGTTAATAAGTTCGTCAGCAAAATCTGACTCGGAAGCAGAGGCAAAAAGGGCAGAAACAGAGAAATTCCCGCCATGCTAAACATATTACCAAAATTAGCGCTAGTTGCCATAAAGACATATTTTAAAGTGTTGGCAAATGTAATCCGTCCTTCCTTAACACCTTCGATCAGGACATTCAAATCCTTTTCCATCAACACAATGTCAGCAGCTTCCTTGGCAACATCCACGGCACTTTCGACTGAGATACCAACATCAGCGGCATGAAGCGCAGAAGCATCGTTAATGCCATCTCCCAGATATCCCACGACATTCCCTGCTTTTTTAAGGGCGATGATAATCCGCTCTTTTTGATTTGGTTCTACCTCAGCAAAAACATTGGTATTTTGTACTAGGTGCATCAAGGCTTCATCACTGATTTTTTCTAGCTCAGATCCAGTCAAAGCTTTTGATTCACGCAGTCCTACCTGCTGAATAATACTGATAGCAACTGCCTTGCTATCTCCAGTAATCATTTTCGGAGTGATTCCCAGTAATTGCAACTCTTTTAGAGTATCAGCGATGCCAGGTTTTGGCGGATCGAAGAGCGCAAGGTAGCCCAGAAATGTCATGTTTGTTTCATCATCTTTGGTGAAGGAATCTTGCTCACAATCCCGATAAGCCACACCCAAGGCTCTGAATCCTTTACTGCCCAAATCTTCCGCTTGTTGGTGGAGTTTTTGTCGCCGATCCGCAATGTCGATCGTTTTCCATTCAGCAGTTTCAACGGTTGAGCAAACATCCAAAATATTTTTCAGTGCACCTTTGGTAATAATCAAATGCGTGCTGTCTTTTTTGAACAGAATGCTGAGACGTTTGCGGTTAAAGTCATAGGGAACTTCATCGAGCTTTTGATAGCCCGAAATGTCGAATGTTTTGTATTCGCGAATCGCTTTGTCGATCGGATTCACATAACCAGACTCAGATGCGGCATTCAAATAAGCGTAAAGTAAAACCCGATCGCTATTTTCCCCCTCCACATCAACCGCAGAGTGAATTTTCACCTCTCCTTCCGTCAGCGTACCCGTCTTATCGGTGCAAAACACATTCATACTGCCAAAATTCTCGATCGCGGGTAAGCGCTTCACAATCACCCGCTTTTTCGCCATTGTCTGGGCACCGCGCGCCAGGTTAACACTGACGATCGCAGGTAGCAATTGAGGGGTCAAACCCACAGCCAACGCCAGAGAAAACATAAAAGATTCGAGCACAGGGCGATGCAGGTAGACGTTGGCTGCAAAAATTAGAGCGACCAAAACTAGCGTTACTTCCATCAAAAAGTAGCCGAATTTGCTCAGCCCATGTTCAAATTCTGTTTCGGGAGGCCTCAGTTTCAGGCGTTCCGATACTTTGCCGAATTCAGTTTCTTTTCCAGTATGAACAACTACTGCTTTCCCCGTTCCACTAATCACATTGGCTCCCATATAAAGGGAATTGGTGCGTTGATTTAGTCCAGTTTCAGCGGGCAATACACCATTAAATTTGTCAACCGGATAGGTTTCTCCTGTGAGTGCTGCTTCATTCACCGATAAATCTTTTGACTCTAAAACTAGACAGTCGCCGGGAATATTTTTACCTGCACAAAGCACCACAATATCGCCGGGAACTACTTCTTCATTGGGGATTTCTTGAGATTGATTATCCCTCAACACAGTTGCTTTAACTTGCACTAAGGCTAATAATTTTTCGACGGCGTTCGATGCTCCTCGCTCTTGCCAAAATCCTAATAGTCCGCTGATTAGGACGATCGCCAAAATGATGATGGCATCTAGCGCATCTTTCAGAAAAATCGAGAGCACTGCCGCGAAAATCAGAATCACGATAATCGGACTCTTGAACTGATTGAGCAACAGCACGAATGCGCTCGATTTGTGTGTTTGTTTGAGGCTGTTTGCGCCGTACTGGCTTAGGCGTTGTTTTGCATCAGCACGGCTTAATCCTGTGGCTGTAGAGTGCGTCTGCTGAAGCACCTGCTCCGTGGACAAGCTCCAAAATATGGACTGTGGATTCATGATTTTATACCTGATTTGTTTAAAGGTTTTACTATAGCTTTGACAGCCCTAATTTCAGGTGTATGGACACGGCAGTGGTCATTGGTGTCAACTTAACGCCAAACCCCTTCAGAGACTGTTCGCACCGCCCCTACGAATATATTTGAAAAGCACCAGATGCACCCGTTTTAAATTTGCCATCCCTCACGATGCAAACTCATACTCAATCTCTGTAATTCTTCCTTTAAAATAGAGCCGAATGCCTTCTGGATATTCCCATCCCACCTCGCCTTCTAAAGGAATCAGCATCCCATTGCGAACTGAATATTCCCCAAATCTCCCGCACCAAGGCATCGCAGTTAGCTTGTCGCGATAACGAGCCTCAGCCCGCATAGTGGCGATCGCACCTTCAGCATTAAACTGAAATACGACAGAGACAGTGGTTGCACCATCCGTCAAAGTAGCGCGGGCGGAGGTGTCATTAATCGCCTCCCAGCGCACACCTTGACTGGGCAATAGTGCAGTCGGATACCAAGGAGTCTCAGCCAAGAACCGCAATAATTCACCTTGATTGTTTTCAGGCGCACCGTGCATATTTGCAACGGTAAAAAGACCGAGTAATGATGCGTGTAAACTGCCTTCTCCTAACAAATAGGTATCATGAACAAAGGCATTAACTCCTGGTGCCATCTGGATGCGTGCATCCCAATCAAAACCCGGACGTTGAGTCGTCACAAATTGAGTGGCTGTAAACGGACTCCACTTATCTTCAGTTTCACTCAGATTGAACAGTCCCTGCTGAGAGAGTTTGACCGCAGAGGCGATCGCTTGTCCGTCCTTAATTACTGTCTGAAAGAATCGCTGCACGGGTTCTGGCAAGCCTTCGATCTCTTTTTGGTCATAGATTTGGGACTTAATTGTCCGTTGTCCATTTATTAATTTGGCTCGTAGGCGATCGGTGTTTGACTGCCAGCGATAGCTACCATAGATCGCAGCAATTCCCAAGCTGACTACGATTAAAACACCAACAATTGCCATCCACTTAATCCACATGATACTTACCTATGTTTGTTGATTTAGAAGTTGATAGATGGTGATGATAAGAACGATCGTACAAATAAATAGTCGTATATATTGAAAACGTATACTTTGATAGCCAATTAGGAAAATAAATCGCAAAATTTTCCTTTGTTGAATTTGAATACTTCCGTGCAATCAGAGTTAATGGGCAGACGAATCGAAAGGTTAGTAAAATTATAGCTTCTAGAGATACAAATCCATAACCAATCCAGAGCCAGACATCGAGTTTATTGGCGATCGCGGCATACAGCATATAGAAAATCACAAAGTTGAAAAATACCCAGATCGCAGTACAGATATTTGACTTCAAATTTTTAAGTGTAATCTCTGTCAATAGGAATAGATTAAGCACAACCAATCAAGAATCAGGAGACGGCAGTGCCGTTTCCCTACAATTAATTGGGGTAGGGAAACGGCACTGCCGTATCCTCCGTTTCTATTTCGATAGATATAGTTTCAGAATCTGTTAAAGACCAGGTATGATCTGCGGTCAAATCCAAAATAGACTCGTGATAATTACTCAAACTTTCTCGATGTCCAATGCTCAAAAATGTCATACCAGAGGCTTGTAACTGTTGGTATAAATGTTTTTCATTATCAGGATCGAGGGCGCTAGTAGCCTCATCTAAAATGGCGTAGCTAGGTTTGTTGAGCAGAAGATGTGCAAAAATAAGGCGCTGTTGTTCTCCCAAAGATAGAAGCTCCGCCCAGTTTTGTTCAGTGTTAAATCCTCCATGCGTTTGCTCTAAATCGGGTAAATTTACCTGCATCAAAATTTGCCTCAACTGCGAATCTTCAACTTCCGAATCCATATTTGGATACAGCATTTGATCTCGTAACGTCCCTAAAATCATGTAAGGACGCTGCGACAAAAACAACATTTTATCCAGGGTAGGCCGCGAAATTGTGCCACTTCCTGCATCCCACAGTCCAACGATCGCCCTTAACAAAGAACTTTTCCCGCAACCGCTAGGCCCTCTCACCAGCAAACCCTCGCCAGTAGAGAGTTTCACCGATAGATCCTCCACCAAAGTCCGTTGACGGTTCGGTGTTTGAAGGGTCATGTTTTCGATCGCCAGTCGATCGGCAATTTCAGTTTTGATACTTGTTTCCAGGGCGTCCTCAGACTCCTGGGAAGTTGAGCGATCAGTTTCCAAACACTCTAAAAAGGTGTATAAACGCTCGACACCCGCGCCAAAAGTAGCAAGGGATTGAAAGCGTGCCACAATTAGATTGAGCGAGAAAAAGACTCGAATGAAAGCTCCTTGCGCCTCAGTAACTTTACCAACTTCTAAGTCACCCGCAAAAATGCCGGGCGCGACTACAATTGCTGGCAAAATGAAGGGAATAAATTCATAGGCGTTAGTCAGGATATTCAGATTCAACTCCCAAAAAATTAAGCGCTTGAAGTTGTCGAAAGCTTCGACAAATCTGCCTTTGACTTGAGCGGACTCACGCGGTTCTCCCTGATAAAAGGCGATCGCCTCAGCATTTTCCCGCACCCGCACTAAACTAAACCGAAAATCGGCCTCTTTTTTAAGCTGCCCAAAATTGAGTCGCATCAAGGGCTTCCCAAATACCCCAACAGTCGCCAAAGTACCAACCAGCGCGTAGAGTACCAAAAACAAGATTAATGGCTTAGAAATGCCCCAGAGCACGCCACTAAACGCCGCCACAGCCAACAAAGAATCAACTACCGCCAGCAGTAGTTTTAACGATTCTTGGGTAAAATTTTTGACATCTTCAGCAATCCGCTGATCGGGATTATCAATGTCAGCATCGGCATGATTTAGATTATAAAATGCCCGATTCTGGAAATAGCGATCGACAAAATAGTTAGTCAACCATCGCCGCCACTCCAAGCCCAGGCGATCGCGCAAATAATCATAGCCTGCATATAATGGTGCATAAATAACTAATGTCCCGGCAAAAATTAGAATTGTTTGCCAAAATCTAGCTTCATCGTGAGCCGATAATGCCGAAATTAGCTCGCCTCGCTTGTTGTTGAGCAGTACACTTAGTCCTGTGTAGCCAAGGGACAACAGGATCACTAATAGCAATAAGCCGCGCGCGCGCCATTTTTCGTCGCTTGACCAGTAAGATTTGGCGATCGCCCAGAATTGTTTGAGTATAGTTAGATTAAATCGTTGCATTACTTTTTTCATACAAAATTGCTCACCTATTTAATATAATAGGAAAACAGGATTGAAAGCGCAAAAATTCCAAATCTTGGCTTTGAAAAATAGCAGGTGTGTCAAACTGTGTCCAGGAAAGATGGCAGCGCGATCGGCAAGGAGTAGTAGCGGAACATCGCCCCTGGTTCCATAAATTGCTCCATCACTAGCAATCTTTACTGATTACTTTCAAGTATTGCCTTCGTCTACAAAAGTCCTTGAATATTCGTGCCGCGATCGCTGCTAGCTGTTAAGTAGATGGGTTCACCCTTGGAGTTAAAGGATACCCTCGCATCTTTGACATTAAAACCTTGCTGTGGTATAATACACACGAATAGAGCAAGATAGTGATTAGAATGCGGATAAATTATCAAACTAGGATAAATTTACTGGGTTTGAGCGATCGCCTAAAAATCACGACTCACAAGAATAGCGATAGCCTACAGCAAACCCTTTAACAGATAGATAATTGAGGCGATCGCCTAGAACTCACGACTCACAGGAATAGCGATCGCTCACCGCAAACCCTTTAGCAGATAGATAATTGAGGCAATCGCCTAGAACTCACGACTCACAGGAATAGCGATCGCATACAGCAAAACCTCTAGCAGATAGATAATTGAGGCGATCGTCCTTCATCGGAGAAAGCGATCGCAGTAACTTGACAGTTAGCCAAAAACACAGTTATAATGCCCCTAAAAGATCGGCGATCGCACTAAACTGCTATTTGGAGTAATTTTATTAAGCCGACCCAAAAGAGCGGTGATCTCGCTTCATCAAAAAAAGTGGGCATAGCAACCCATAATAATCGCACTTAACCCAAGCCGCTAGTTGTCGCGCACTCATTGATCTCATAATTAACAAGGAAGAATAAATATGATTACAAATAGCCATTTAATTTCAGGTGAAACATTTATTTCTCAAAATAGACCAGATACAACTCACAACTTTCCGCCAGATGATGAAATTAACGAAAAATACAAAAAGGGAGAGATAAGAATTGTAACAGAACAAGCTCGTTATCCACTTGATAGTATAAAAGCTATGCTTGACAGTGCAAAATATATCCTCAATCCTGAATACCAACGTAGAAAAAGGTGGGACAATGCTCGAAAATCTCGTTTGATAGAATCATTCATAATGAATGTACCAATTCCACCTATCTTTCTGTATGAAATAGAATACTCTATTTATGAAGTAATGGACGGACAACAAAGACTGACAGCTATATATGATTTTTATAAAGGAAAATTTGATCTAGAAGGATTAGAGTATTGGCAGGAACTTAATGGGCGAAATTATCAAAATTTACCTGAGCAAGTTAGAAGAGGTATAGATAGACGATATTTGTCTTCTATTATTTTATTGCAAGAAACAGCTAAAAGTAAAGAAGAAGCTGAATATCTCAAACAGATAGTTTTTGAAAGATTGAATAGTGGAGGAGAGAAGCTAACTGCACAAGAAACAAGAAATGCTTTACAAAATGGTAAATTCAACCAATTATGTATAAAACTTTCTCAAAATGAATATTTTCGTAAAATGTGGAATTTACCTTTAGAAAGTCAAGGAGAAAAAAAATTACTTGAAAGTGAGTCTTATCGCAAAATGGAGGATGTTGAATTAGTTTTGCGGTTCTTTGCTTATCGTCATATAGATAAGTTAAAATCCCCAGTAGATAAATTTTTAGATGAGTATTTAAAACAAGCAAATAGTTATCCTGATGAAACAATGAATAAACTTGAAAATATTTTTAATGAGACTATTTACTTAATTTATCAAATATTAGGAAATTCAGCTTTCATCCCTCCATATGAAGGGCGTAACAGAAAAACGCCATTAAAAACTATTTATGATCCAATAATGCAGGTATTTGCAAATAATATTTCTCACAAAGAAATTTTTCTTAAACACAAAGGGACTATAGAGAAGAGTTTATATTCCGGTAGAAAATCACCATTTATACAACAGGAAAAAAGTAAACATCTTTTTGATGGTAGCTATAATAACAAAAAAGATGTAGAAGCACGCATTCAGTATTTTCAAAAATTTCTACAAACCTATATTAAATAAACTTTAGTAGAAATTATGAATATACAATCATTGGAAAACTTCAAAAGAGAATTAAATCAAATTAAAGAATATTTAAAACACATTCAATATGTAAATGATTTAACAGCTTATGCCATTATAGACACTGACAATGGACAAATCAAGGAATTACTTAATAGACTAAAAGAGCATGATAGGGGTTTTAGAACAGATAAACGAATATTTGAATATAAAGCTTCTATTATTTCACTTTATGGACTGCTAGAAAAATATGTAGAAATCTGGATTAAAGAATATCTTGATTCCCTCTCTAAAGTAGTACCTGAATATAATCAAGTGGATGAAAAGATTAGAATTAATCATTTTGAACTGTCTTTAAAATTGATAAATACTATTGCAACCAGAGAAAGTGCTAAATATCAGCATCTTACAAAAGAGGAGGTATTAAAGAAGTTAAATGAATGTATTGTTAATCCTAGCAACTATCAAATTAACACAGAAGCGTTTGTTCTTTTATCAGGTAATTTAAAACATAATAAAATTGTAGAAATATTCAATAAGTTAAGTTTAGATTTAAACGATGAATTACTGAAGAATGAAGAACTTAATAATGAGATCGGTTTAACACCAGAAAGAATTTCCACAATAGGAAAAGATATTTTGTACAATAAAATCAATGATTTAGTTGAAAGACGAAACCAAATTGCTCACGGTTCAGAAAACGTAGAGGATATCAAAAGCATATCTGAATTAGAACCTTATATTCAATTTTTAGAAAAATATTGTCAAGCTATTTTTAAAGCATTATTTGAACAATTTATCAAACAAGAATCAATACATACTTTTCAAAAAATAGAAAAGGTGATTAAAATTTTTAATGATAAAATATTAGCATTTGAGATTGAAAATTATACGATAAAAGTTAAAGATATGCTAATTATTGAAACTAAAGAAGGAAGATTTTATAAAAAACCTATTTTGACCATTCGATTAGATGATCAATCATATCCAGAACTGGCAGTTATAGAAAAAACAAATATTGGTATTAGCGTTGAGCCTAAAATAAAGCCTAACCAAACATTTTACATAATCAAAAAATAGTGCGATCGCTCTTAGTTGAGATTGATCCTACAGGAATAATGGCGATCCTCATATTACCTTAAGCTAATTGGCGATCGCGTTGTCTCAGGCACAGTGCGATCGCCATCGCTGTAGGTGCGTTACTCAACGCGCCTTTTTACTTTTAAACATGATGAATTTGTAATTATCTGATTTTTGGGATGTTCATTAATGTGATCGCTGCTCTTGTCGGTTAAGTGGGATCGCAGATTGATTAAGCTTGACCGATCGCCTTCACCGCAGCAAGATACCGCTCCTTCACATTTTTGTAGTCCAACTCCTCCGCAATTCCTTCGACACTACCACGTTCAATCATATCTGCATGACGCTGTAGTGTGGTTCGGTCTGGTATTCTGTGAGTAAAGGGCGCGATCGCTGATCTTGTAGGTTAAGTGCGATCGCCTAAAAATCACGACTCACAGGAATAGCGATCGCTTTAGGGTGAGTTAATGAAATGTAACGCTCCTTATTTTTGTTTGAACGAAAGCATTCTGTTCGGAAATGTAGGGAGTGAGAGATTTTCCAAGCACATCAAGGTAAAAACTTCGCTACACAATCGATCGCACTACTCCACCCTCAACTCGTAGGGCAGCCCCATTAATCGCAGAAGCTAAGGGACTGGCAACAAACGCAACTAACGCAGCAACTTCAGACGTTGAAGCAAATCGCTGAATTAGGGAAGATGGACGCATCTTAGTAAAAAACTCTTTCTCAACTTGTTCGATCGAAATATTTTGATCCTTCGATAATCCCTGGATAAAGTCTTCCACCCCTTCAGAGCGAGTTGGCCCCGGCAATACCGTGTTTACAGTTACATGACTGCCCACGGTTGTTTCCGCCAAACCGCGACTCAACGCCAATTGTGCAGTTTTAGTCACGCCATAATGAATCATTTCGGCGGGAATATTCAAAGCAGATTCACTAGAGATGAAAATAATCCGTCCCCAATCTTGCTTCAGCATCAGCGGCAAATAATGGCGCGAGAGCCGCACACCGCTCATCACATTCACTTCCAGAATGTTCATCCACTCTTCATCGGAGATATCTTCAAAGGCCTTGGAGCCATAAATTCCTAAGTTATTCACCAAAATATTGACTTCTGGTACTTTTTGAAGTAGCAATTCAACTCCGGCTGGCGTTCCCAAATCGGCAGCAATTCCTTGAAGTTTGGCATTCGGCACACTTTGCTGAATGCGATCGATCGCATTATTTACGCGATCTTGCGTTCTGCCATTGACAATGACCGTCGCTCCTTCTTCGGCAAGTGTGGTAACAATTGCCAGTCCAATTCCACCCGTTGAACCACTAACCAATGCAACTTTGCCTGATAGTTGGAGATCCATATTTTTTTAAACCAAATAACGTCAAACAATTCTCTACAACTTGGGTTAAATTAATCGATCGCACCCTAATCCAACTTTACCACCATTTTGCCAATCATATTAAACAGATTATTCGGGCCTGGCTGCGGCTTGTTGTAACCAGAGATGCTGCCACAAGCGATAATTCGGCCGTGCACGCGCAAGGCTGAAAGCGCCGCTTCAAGGGTTTCGCCTCCTACATTATCGAAATAAACATCAATTCCGTCCGGTGCCGCTTGGTTCAATTGTTCGAGGACTGGGCCAGAATTGTAATTGAAAGCGCGATCGAATCCGCATTCTTCTAGCAGAAACTTGACTTTTTCCGCTGAACCTGCTGAGCCGATAACCTGACATCCGCGCAATTTTGCCAGTTGTCCCGCCACACTTCCCACCGCGCCCGCAGCACCCGAAATAAAAATCACATCGCCTGCTTTAACATCTACCAAATTCAATCCAGCCCAAGCCGTCATCCCCGTCATACCGATCGCACCGAGATAAACCGATAGCGGTTGAATTTCGCTGCTGACAGGATGCAACTCTTTGGGCGCTGCGGTGAAGTATTCCCGCCAGCCAAAGTTGGAAGTGACGGCATCACCAGGCTTGAATTCTGGGGCACGCGATTCGATGACTTCGCCGACTGCGCCGCCTTGTAGAACTTTACCTAACTCGAAGGACGGAACATAGGATTTGCTCTCGTTCATGCGTCCGCGCATATACGGATCGACTGATATATAGCGATTGCGAACGAGCACTTGTCCGTCTTGAAGTGGCTTTATTTCGGTTTGGGCGATCGCAAAATTAGCTGCGGTTGGCATCCCGTTGGGGCGGGAGACTAGGTGAATTTCGCGGCTCATGATATCTGTCATAATTTGCTCCTAACCTGTAAAAGTTGACTGTTTGGGTAAGTCCTGTTGAACTCAGAATTATCCAACCAGCTCAACTAACTTGTAATTCGATCAATGTTTGTGTCCCAGCAGCGTCACTAATCCGAAGCGCTACCATCACACCGAGTGAGTTTTGTCCCGTTAAAACTTCAGTTGGTGAATCGATCGTGTGAGCGTAAGTCACCTCATCTTTACCAACTTCAATCACCAAATCATCTCCTTTTCCAGGGCGATCGTAAACCATCGCATGAAGCGGTGAATTCTTAATCAGTTCTGCATCACCGACTTCTGAACCGATGATTTCGATCGAAATACGCCGTCCGCGATTGCCATCGGTAAACTGATCGAAAAATTCACCCCATCGCTCGCGGGGCACAGATTTGTTGATTTCAATCTTGTTGGTCATTTCCATTTTATTCACCATCATGATTCCTGTAAAAGAGTAGTAAAAAGCAATTGAGCATGAGAGGGCTGTTTTATTCTCAGGAAAACGAGGTTTTTGTAGGGTCGTGCCCCCGTGCCGACCCTCTCATCAACCTGACGGACTCTTGGGAGTGGAATACTCCCCTATTGTTGTTAGTTGAAAGCCTTAGACTGCGATCGACATACTCATTTCCTGACTAATTCTGTCTAGCATTTGCTTCGCCTGACTGACATCGTGATTGCTACCTGTCACCAGGATAATAAACTCGCCTGCTTGGATTTGAGTGTCATACTTCACCACCTCATGCTTCGGGATTCCTAAGCCTCCCAAGGCAACAGCCAATCCTCCTACAGCAGCGGTACCAACGCCACCAACAACCGTTCCTTCCAACCAACCCGCCAACACCCCCGCAATGGGGCCAGCAACGACTATAGGAGCCATTCCCGGAATAAACAGCACTCCAGCCCCGGCTAAAATGCCAAATAAACCTCCGACGAAGCTACCCCAATAACCACCACCTGCGGCTCCAGCTTTGGCTGTATCTTTCCAGGTGAGAAATCCGCGCACGTGTTCAGTTGTGTGGTAGTCTTTGCCAATTATCGAGAGCTTTTGCATATCGAAGCCTTTTTTTTGCAGCTCCAATACAACTCTTTCAGCTTCTGAATGGGAGGGGAAATGACCAACAATTGTATGTGTGTATGACATGAGTTTGTTTCCTTTGTTATTTGTCCGCATGACGGACAAAATTTTTGATTTTTGATTTGCTTTTTATCTTTTAACGTTCGATTTCACCTCGTCGAGTTTCGATTGAATCTCAGCTTTGGTTTCTTTCGCCGTTCACTGAAACTTTAACAAGAATTTCCCAATATAATCTCTACCTTTTGATTGAATATTCACACAAATTTTCAAGCCTAATCTATACCTTTTGAATATTTTAAGAGGATTTTATGACAAACAAAAACAGCGGAATAATTGCCATTATTCCGCTCATAAGCATCCATTCTAAATTAGGTCAAATTTGGCGCATTTGAAAAGCGAAAGTCAGGACACGGCAGTGCCGTGTCCCTACAATTAATCTGCGTAGGGAAACGGCACTGCCGTCTCCTCTTCCTACAATTAATCAGCGTAGGGACACGGCATTGCCGTCTCCTCTTCCTACAATTCCTCTTCCTACAATTAATCAGCGTAGGGACACGGCATTGCCGTCTCCTCTTCCTACAATTAATCGGCGTAGGGAAACGGCATTGCCGTCTCCTCCTTACTTAGTAGTTCCCGCAGCAGTTGTGGCATCTAATCTGGTGCAAATCGCTTTCAAGGTAGCTGCTTCGGCTTCTTCCATCGTCGCCATTGCGAATAAAATCGCTGTATTCGCATAGTCTTCAGCTTTATCGGCTCGATGTTCGAGTTTCTTGACTTCGCGACTCGTCTTCCATTCCTCGACGTTCGACTTCACCTCAGATTCTGTTTCCTCGAATTGAGTTTGGAGCTTTGCCCGATACCGATCAAATTCTTGTTTCTTAGCTTCTAGATTTGTCTTCATTCCGTCAAGTTTCGATTGCAGCTCAGCCTCAGTATTTTTCGTTGCAGATTGAACGCTTTCCTTCAGCAATTTTGCCCGATCTTCAATCGCTTCTAAATTGTCGTGGAGTTGTTTGGTGAAGTTGTCAATTGTCGTACTCATGGTGATTCCTCTAGTTGAGTTTATCGGACTTGTCGATAGTGTTATTCAATTGCCATTGGGCCACAAAAGTCTTTGTTGTTAGTGACCTCATCTACTGGTGAAAGACTGAAACAACTCTTTAATGATTTGATGCTGCTGAGTTATTATTTTCAATACTAGCTTTAAAATGTGAAGGAAATCTGAGGTTTTTGTAAAATAAATATATCGCTAATTTATCACTATAGAGATGTGTTTTGGCGCATCAGAACGGTTGTCAATTCCGGCTGCGCCGTCAGGTGACAAGCGAGGATACGGCAGTGCCGTTTCCCTACGCCAGATAATTGTAGGGAAACGGCACTGCCGTGTCCTGATTTCTCCCAAATACGGGCTGTGGATTGATTATTTGATACCTGATTTTTAAATTTTACACAAGCAACCTTTGCTGCTAGAACTAATGTTTTCCCGTCTCTGACTATGGCCTGACTTTTGTAGTTTGTTTCAACAGTTCAAACCAAAGCAAGCTAATCAATCCACCGCCCAAACAGATCGCTAGATCGATCGCACTTAGCAGAGAAAAGCTAAACAAATGACGCAAAAACGGGACATACAGCACCAACCCAAGGAACAGCAGTCCCCCCACCAAGCACCCACCACAGCGCAGGATTTGGGGATTTCAGTATTTTAAAGCTGAGGTGCGAGGTTGAACCGGGAGCTCAAAATTAGTCCTAAATTTGCCAAAATTAACGTCGTAAACGTTAACGCACGGGCATCAAATTCGCCTTGTCTGCGATATAGGGCGATCGCAAAAATCGCCAGCACGATCGCCAAAATTCCGCCCCCTTGCAACACAGCCAACGAAAGCGTTTTCTTGCCAAATAAAGGTTCTTTAGGGTTGCGGGGAGGGCGCTGCATCACCGTGGCTTCTGCGGGTTCGGCTTCTAGCACGATCGAGCAAGCTGGATCGATAATTAAATGTAAAAATGCCACGTGAACCGGAAGCAATACTAACGGTAACTTAAACAATACTGGAATCAAAGACATTCCGGCGATCGGGATATGAATCGCAATCAGATATGACATGGCTTTGCGGAGATTGTCAAAAATTCTGCGCCCCAGTTTGACTGCTTGGACGATCGACGAAAAATCATCATCTAATAACACCAAAGCCGCAGATTCACGAGCCACATCCGTGCCTCGCTCACCCATCGCAATCCCAATTTGGGCAGCTTTGAGAGCAGGAGCATCATTCACGCCATCTCCCGTCATTGCCACAACTTCACCCTTGGATTTCAAAGCATTAACTAACCGCAACTTGTGTTCGGGAACGGCTCGTGCAAAGATATTTGTACTTTGAATCCGCTGCTCTAATTCAGCATCGCTCATGCCATCTAATTCTGATCCGGTGACAATGGCTCCCATCTGCATCAATTCAACTTGACGGGCAATACTTTGAGCAGTTTCTGGATAATCACCGGTAATCATTACGACTCGAATTCCAGCGCTATAACATTCTTGAATCGCCGCCTTAACGGTTGGACGTACTGGATCGGACAGTCCCACTAATCCGATAAATTCAAACGGAAAGTCATGTTGTTTTTCCGGTAAACGATCGATATTCAGCGACGGGTGAGGTGGCAAAAATGGCGGCGGCGCACCAACAAGTGAGGCTTTGGCAACACCTAATACCCGCAATCCTTGACTTGCCATTTGACTAACTTGCGCTGCCATCATTTGCTGCTGTTGGGGCGTGAAATGGCAGAGATCCGCGATCGCCTCCGGTGCTCCTTTTGCCGCAACTTCATACAATTTGCGATTCGGCATAGCCGACGCTTCGCTAACGGCTGACTCCCAAACGTGAGACATTGCCAATAGATGCGGTGACAGCGGATATTCTCGCAACAGTTTCCAATCGCCGTGCAAATGTTCGGTATCCGCCAAATAGCGTGAAGCGAAGCTATCCCGAAGGGAATCGCCCAATTGCTTAAACGCTTTTTCCATTGGATCGAATGGATCTCTTTGGCTTGCCAGAATACAGAACTCAACTAATTGATGAACTGCTTCTGGGAGTGCTTCTGATGAATGTAATCCCAAATCATAAGGCTGAGGGTTTTCTGCCTGGTTGTAGGCTAACAACTGCTGCACAGCCATCTGATTTTGAGTCAGCGTCCCGGTTTTATCGACGCACAAAACGGTTGCGGAACCTACAGTTTCAACGGCTGAGGCGCGACGTGCTAAGACATGATTCTGAGAAATCCGCCAAGCTCCCAAGGCTAAGAAGATTGTCACAACTACCGGAAATTCATTCGGCAAAATTGCCATCGCTAAGGTAATGCCGGCGAGCACTCCTTTAAGCCAATCTCCTGTAGTGAATCCATAGATTACAACAATTGCCACACAAAGCGATAAAGCAATGCCAAACAAACGACTAACCAATCGATTCATTTCCTGTTGTAAAGGCGTCGTTTCTGGCTTGATTTTCTGCAAAGCCTTGCCAATCTTGCCCATTTCTGTTTGAGCGCCGATCGCCTTAACTTGAACAATTCCCTGTCCCTGAACCACCAATGTGCCAGAATACACAAACGGCAATTCATCGCCTCCGGGACGCGCCATCTCCACGTTACCCACAGCGGTAACTTTGCGAACCGGTAGGGATTCCCCGGTTAATAACGACTCATCGGTTGAGAGATTTGAGCAAGATAGGACGATCGCATCCGCAGACACGCGATCGCCCTCCGCGAGCACTAAGAAATCGCCTCGAACCACTTCTCGCCCCGCAATTCGTTTTCGTTCCCCATCCCGAATCACCAAGGCGCGAGGGCTGGAAAGATCGCGCAGGGCTTCTAGGGCGTGTTCGGTTTTGCCTTCCTGGTAGAGACTAATTCCGGTGATAAACAAGACGAAACCTATCAGAATTAAGGCTTCTTGTAAGTCGCCTAAAATCCAATAAATGATACCACCGCCGACGAGTAAGAGAAAAATCGGATCTTGAATGGTGTTCCAGGCGATCGATAACAGATTGCGCGACTCAGCCGAGGGGAGTTCGTTGTAGCCGTCGTCTTTGAGTCTGGCGATCGCATTTAGCTCAGATAAGCCGATCGCAGTATTGGGATCGAAAGTCGCAACCATATTTCTTTTTCCTATGAAATATTAAAAATAGATCGATCTCAGTATTGTCAGCAACAGGCAAGATGCCTGTTCCACAAGAAATTCACTCTTTAGTGGAACAGGCATCTTGCCTGTTCCTAATTGTCAGCAACAGGCAAGATGC
>NZ_JAEQDD010000135.1:0-13116 GCF_020737885.1 Microcoleus sp. PH2017_34_RAT_O_A
GGAATTGGGAATTGGGAATTGGGAATTGGGAATTGGGAATTGGGAATTGGGAATTGGGAATTGGGAATTGGGAATTGGGAATTGGGAATTGGGAATTGGCAATTGGGAATTGGGAATTGGGAATTGGCAATTGGGAATTGGGAATTGGGAATTGGGAATTGGCAATTGGGAATTGGGAATTGGGAATTGGGAATTGGGAATTGGGAATTGGGAATTGGGAATTGGGAATTGGGAATTGGCAATTGGGAATTGGTAATGGGAATTGGGAGTTTTTTTTATTTACGATCGATATCAGATATTTTATCAATCATTTTTTCTTGCTTACCACCTATTGAGTTTAGATAAGCATTTAGCTTTGGCGACAAGTCATCAATTATTGGTTGGAATTTATTTACCTGTTCTATTCCCAACAATTTTCTAGCATATGCCAGTCTCAACAAACTGATTGTTTCATACAAAGAGCCTCTGGCAATCTTCACAAAACGCCGATTGTCTTGATAATTATACCTGCCCCGTCCTTCTGCAATATTAGCACAAACACTATCGGCTGCACGTACAAGTTGTTTCCCCATAGTATCTTTCGTAAAAAAGTCCCACTCTTTGACAATAAACCAAACCTGATTTGCTAGTTTTTCAGCCAACTTGTAAACATCCAAATCTTCAAAATCCGGTCTACTCATATCCCAACCCTCTATTACCTATTACCCATTACCTATTACCTATTACCTATTCCCCATTCCCCATGATTATGTGTTCGATGACTCTTGTTGTTGGAATAGGCAGTAGTAACGCCCTTTCAGAGCCATTAATTCTTTATGAGTTCCGCGCTCGACTACAGAACCTTGATCCATCATAATTATTATGTCGGCGTTTTGGATTGTAGTCAGGCGGTGAGTAATGAAAAACACCGTGCGGCCGGCGAAAGATTCTGCTAAGTTGTTGCAAACTTGGCGTTCGGAATGGTAGTCCAAGGCGCTTGTAGCTTCGTCCAAAATCAGCAGTTTCGGGTTTTGCAAAATCGTCCGGGCGATCGCCAAACGCTGCCGTTGACCCCCAGAAAGCGACGCACCACGTTCTCCCACCACCGTATTGTAACCAGCGGGCAAGCCCATGATAAAATCGTGAGCTACAGCTAATTTCGCAGCTCGTACAATCTCATCCGTACTCGCATCGGGATTGCTCAAAGCAATATTTTCTTGGACAGTACAGTTAAACAGCAAAGTATCTTGCAGTACCACGCCAAGCTGACTGCGGAGCGAATATAATTCCACCTTGGCAATGTCATAGCCGTCAATAAAAATCCGGCCCGAAAGCGGGGCATAAAGACGCTGCAACAGCTTCATCGCCGTACTCTTACCGGAACCGCTTCCCCCCACAATTCCCACAAAACTGCCCTGGGGAAATTCCAAGTTCACATTCGCCAATTGCAGCGCGCCGCTCTCTAGGAATCGGAAGGAAACCTCTTCATAGGTAACCTGCCCTTGAATTGCCGGCAGCGGGATATTGCTCCGGTCTTCCTCGCTGGTTTCCGTGGGTTTGTCGATGATATCCTTGAGCATATCGATCGACATCGAGACCTCTTGGAAACTCTGCCACACGCTCACAAACCTGAGGAGCGAACCAGTCACGTTACCGGAAATAATTCGGAAAGCAATCAACTGACCCAAAGTAATGTCATTGCTCAGTACCAAATAAGCTCCCACCCACAACTGAGCCAAGTTACCCACTTGGTTTAAAAAACCACTAATCGTACCTGCCGTAGTCCCGGTCAGAATTGTTTTAAAACTGGCTGTAATATATTTTGCGTAACGGCTAGACCACTCCCAGCGGGATTTCAATTCAATATTTTGAGCCTTAACAGTTTGAATTCCGCTGACTACTTCCACTAGATAGGATTGAGAGTCAGCAAAACGCATATTTCTTTGTTTGATCAGGCGCAGCACCAGCGGATTGATCAGAACAATCATCAGCGCTAGTACCGGGACAACTGCCAAAGATACGAAGGTTAGCTTCACACTGTAGGAAAGCATCACGGCGACGTAAACCACCGAAAATACTGCATCGAGAACCACAGTCAGAGCGGTACCTGTCATGAATTCCCGAATCTGGCCCATCATGCTGAATTTGTAGACCAGATCTCCGACGCGCCGGTTGTCAAAATAACTCTGGGGCAGCCTGAGCAAGTGGTCGATTACCTCCGCACTCAATTTGACATCAATGCGGTTGGAAGTATCTACAAATAAGAAGGTACGCAAACCGTTGAGGAGTCCTTCAAATAGGGCAACACCTAACAGAAACGCACCCAAAATATCCAAGGTGTCGATGCTGCGCTGACCTAATACTTTATCAATAATTACTTGGCTGATTAAAGGGTTGGCAAGACCAAATAGTTGCACAAAAAACGAGGCGAGCAATACCTCAATAAATACTGTTTTGTGTTCCATCAGCGCCGGCACAAACCACCAGAAGCTGAACTGCTCTTTTTGTTCGACTTGCGGCTCTTGCAGCAGCAGGACTTCTCCCTGTTCTCCCCAGTCTTCTCTAAACTGAGGTACCCGCATCCGCATCAGCCCCTTTTCTGGGCTGGCTAGTACCAATTCTTGCTCGGTGATGCTGTAAACAATGGCAAAGCTATCTAGGAATTTAATCATGACCGGAGCTTTGATCCGGTTGATCGCATCTGCTGGCACTTGCGCCAATTGAGGGGTCAGGCCGATGCTTTGGGCGATCGCCCCACAGGCTTGCAGATTGATAACACCAGCGGTTTTTAACTGATTTTCTAGAACTTTGCGGATGATATCCCGACGAAATTTGATACCAAAATACTTGCTCAACATTTGGAAGCAAGCTAGCGGGGCATCTATTTGCCCTTTGGCGGGGAAAACTGGATATTTCCCCGCATCCTTTGGTGCGTCGATTTTGGATTCTGGGGGACGAGGTGGGGCGATGGGTACATCATCAAAAATGATGCCTCGCTTTTTCCCTAAGCCTCCTGTTCCTGTGTCTGTCTCGCCAGTTAAGGGATCTTCTAGCTCTGATGGTGATGCTGAGGGTTGCCGGAAGCCTACCAAGCGGGCACCGGCGCTGCCTTCTACTTTTAAGGATTTGGCTGCCTTTTCAACAGAGAAGCGGCTGCCGGTGGGAAACTCGCCCAAGACGCCGCTGCTGACTAGCCAAATTCGATCGGCATCTAGTTCGTTAGCGAGGTCTTGAGTTTTTTTGTTACCCTTTGGGACGTTGACAACTGTCGCGTCTTCCCAAGCTTGCCGAGTTAGTTCCTTGAGATCCGAAGTGCCGTCGGCTTGGCGCTGCAATTCCAGGCTCAACAGTTCAAACACTTCGCTCAAGGAAGAGTGAGCGTGAAAAGCTTCTCCAAATGTCGGCTGTTTTTCCAGTACACTCAGGAAATCTTCAGCAGGTAGGACGATCGCGATTACATCTGTAGAGGCGATCGCAGTTTCGCAGGGAACTCCCCTGAGCAAACCCGCCCAGCCGAGAATTTCCTGCGACTGCACCAACCGCAAACTGACGTGGCGTTGCGATCGCTGGTCAAAGCCCAGCAGCCGGGCCTGACCTTGATAGATAATTGCCACCTGAGTCGGCATTTTTTCGCGTTCAAACAGGGGTTGCCCCGTCCGGTAGCCCAGGAGTTGGCATTTAGCCACCAAGGCTGTTAGATCCGTCTCTGACAGTCGGTCAAAGGGAGGTGTTTGAGCTAAGAAATCCTGAATTTGGGTGAGGGAAACAGCGGAAGAAGTCATCCAATTTTCGATTTTTGATTTTTGATTTTTGATTGAAGAATTGAGCCTACAGCCTTTACCGTTCAATTACAGACGCGGATGAGAGGGGCTGTAGCGGGCATAAGTCATCCAATTTTCGATTTTTGATTGAAGAATTGAATCCACACATCAATCCAGAGTGTTTTTGTGACGATGCCAAGGTTTTTAAAGTCTCCAAGGATAAATCCGGGGGCCGATCGCCAAATTAGTTTCGGTCATCGGAAAATGTGCGTGGAAACCCCGTCCTTGTACAACTGCTCTATATTTGATACAATTTTAGTGGTCAACGACCCACCCGCGACGATGGAGACATAAACCCTAACACCAAAGTTTGCGAACAATCGCAACGGGGCAGAAAAATCGGTAGACCGGGAAAAGAGGACGGGGCAATGGTAAACATCCCTAGAATCAAAACAGTCAATCAGAATTCCTTTTGGGTTTTCGACACATAAAAACCGCTGGACTAGCGGGGTTAGTCTGGGGAGCGAACATAAGACCATAAAACTCCTTGTGGGTAGAGGCAGTTGCATTGAAGCAGAAACTCAAATCGTGAGGTTTGGGAATCCCCACGCCTTCAGGCGGGGGGAGGATGTCAAGATATTGAAGAGACGGAAGAGAGCGGCTGTAGCGGGCCTATTTGCGATATTTGTTCGGCGAGCCAGCTTTCAAAGAGTTCGTTAATCAGGTGCAGCCGCATCGATTCGTCGAGCTGGGCCGGCATGAACTTTTCTAGTCGAATAATTACCATCCATTCTGCCAGAGGACGCGGCGTCCAGAGTTGATTTGGCTGGCTGACTGATAAAAGTTTACTGATTGCCGGGTGAGGCTGACTGAGGGGTACTGGACCCAACAGGCCGCCAGACTTGGATTCGGGGCCTTCGGAGAAGTCGCGAGCTACTTCAGCAAAGGTTTGTTCCCCTTCGAGGATGCGGAAGTAAAGTTCGTTTGCCAGTGCTGGATTTTTGGTGCGTACCAGGGAATAGACTACGTGGTCTAGACTGGCTTTGCGGGTTAAAAAATAATTATCTACTTTAGGTCTCCAAGTCTCTTGCTTAAATTTTTCGATCAGCAAGGGCCTGACGGCCATCTCTTGAAGTTCTTCTTCTGTCATATTTTGACTCCGCAGCCAAGCTTCTCTGGCGTCGGGGGCTGTCAGTTGGTGCTGTACCAGAAAGTTCTCGACGGCGGATTTGCGTTCTTCGTCGCTGCAACTAAAGGATGCGATCGCTTGGTCGATGATTACACCCCGCAAGAATTGGGGCATCAACTGGTAACGCTTCAGGAGCGATGGCATATCCTGAGCTTGCAGTAATTTATCGCCTATTTGAAAAAGTCCTGTCATTTTTTAATCTCCAACTGACTTGCGCTTCCCCTTTTAATTTAGCTGTGGCAGGAAAAGAGCGACAACCACTAACCCCTCAATCTCCCGATGATAGCAGAGCGTTAAGAAACCTAGCGCTATAGCTGTCTATTTCTTGACGCTTTGCATCCAGACGGGGTTCCTTTCAAATAGTTTGCCTATTTGATGGGAGTAAGCGCGACTGTCGAGAATTTTGGGATTTGCCGCCATTGTTTGCTGGATTCGATCCCGATAGCGCCGGCGCAGTTCTGGGTTTGTTCCCAGTGCTGTACTCAGTTCTATATAAGAGTTCTCGCTATGTGCTACCAGTTCCGGAAGTTGTAGTTCTTCGAGGACTGCTGCAAATTGTCCCGATCGAGTTTTTTGCCCTTTTCTTGCCACTACAGGCAACCCGGCCAACAGCGGTTCAGCAAAGGGGCCGGCATCGCTGTATGGATAGGAGTCTAAATATATATCAGCCAATTCCAGACATTTTATGCAATCTGCACGATTTGATAGCGCTCGTATCACAACTACCCGCTTTTTGTCAATTCCAAATTCCCCGAAAGTCGATCGAATTTGGTGGTAAAAAGGCACCGTCGGATAGTTTTCGGTGCGCGATCGAAAGGGATACAAAACTAAAATAGAATTCGGTACACCCGCAATAATTTTTGCCCAAGTTTCTCGCAATTCTGGGATAATTGTCCGAGCCCGAGCACAGGACATGAACACTACAGATTCATCGGTGGCTCCCCAACTGCTGCGAGTCGGTTCAACGGTGGCAGGGGCTAACTCTACAGGATAGCTGAAACAAACTCCCGACCCTTCTAAAGTAATTAATTTTTCGCGATACTCTGGTGCATCTGCCGGCAAAGTCAAATCTCCGACAATCAAACAATCGATATTGCGGGCTGCGGTAGTGGCGGGAGTGGATGCAGCGGTAGCAATTTGCACCCGCGCCAGTCGGTGCAAGCACAGCAGCGCGCTGGGCCCGGAAGTGTCGGCGATATTGGTGCTAATTAGCAGAATATCTAAATCGTGCGATCGAATTTCCTGCACTTGCTGCGGCAAATCTTCCGAAAGTTGGACTAGCTTGTCGGCGCAACTTTCGCAATATTTCCCCAGTTGCTCATCTTGTACCTGGAAATGATACACGATAACTTCAAATTTGTCTCTGTCTAAATATTCAAAACCTGAAAGAGCAGCAAAAGTCTCAAATTCAGCACTAATTTTGTAGAGCAAAAAGCCGACTCTAACTTTAGTTCGTCGAGGTGATCTATCAGCAAAATTCCAGTCTATTTTAGAGCCAATATTTTTGAAGTGAAATTCCAGAATATCAGCTCGCTGGCTCAAGACATTGACCAGATTTTTGTCACTTAAATACAAAGCTTTGAAGCTAACACTTTGTGCCACAAAAGCCGCCAAATAACGCCAAACTTCCGAATCTGGAAAACTGGCGATATTAGCAGACACGTACTCGATTAGCTGCTGGAAATATTGAGAATATCTTTCAACCTCTCCCGTTTGTTGAAAGCAAGCCGGAGACTGAAATAGGAAATTCAAAAAATCGTCAAAAAACCACTGGGGAATTGCTGCATTTTTATACTCTAGCGGCAACTGATAAGCATCGCAGTACAGCATCGCTGCCAGAGAATATTGAATCTTATCAGCAACTTCCCCTGCTTCAGCAAGTTTAGAAGATAACTGCTGGACAAAACTTTGTTCCGACTCCGTTAAACTTTCATATTTGAGGCTGCTATCTAGGAGCAATTTATGAGCTTTCCCTGCTGCTTGCGAGTAAGCAGTTTCTAATGTTTCGGCGGTCAAATTCAGCCAATACTCAGCTAGCTGTTGGCGGTATTGGCGCATTTTTGCCAGAATAGACTGGTTTGATGGCAATTTTTTGTATTTTTCAACCAGTGCTGACAAGTCAGATATATTAGGCTGGGTTCTAGATACCAACTTTTGCCGGATTGTCTGTTTAATTTGTTGATTTAGGAAACTGTAATCAGGACTATTTAGGAGTTTCTTGTAAAATCTGACGACATCTTTATGATTTTCCCCAGCAGCGAAGTTTTTCCAGGTTTGTTGTTCGGGATGAATCCGCAGTGACGAAAGTTTTTCGTCTACAAACCCGACGTGATAGTTTCCCATGATCCGCCACCACATATCTAAGTCTACATACTGAGATAATCCTGAATCAAACAATCCTATTTCGCCAAAAACTCGGGCGGCAATTAATACGGTACTCGGTTCGCCAATTTTGTTGATGGGGTTGTTCAAGCAGTTAGCATCTGCTAGCAAGTCTTTTCCGGGCTGAATAGATTTTAAATTCGACCAACTTTTGTGCAAATCTTTGATTGATTGGGAAGCTTTCCGCAAAATTGGGTGAGATTCATCTTCAGCGATGGTGATGCCGCGCGGGGAGAAAACCATACCTATGTCTGGGTTTTGTTGGGCGGTGGCGACCATTTTGGCGATACATTCTGGTGCCAGCAAGTCGTCTTGAAACAGAAATTTGATGTATTCACCTTTGGCTTGCTGGATGCAGAAGTTCCAGTTTTGCGATAAGCCGTAGTTGCGGTGCAGGATGATGCGGAAGTCGGCGGATGTTTGCGATTGGAAGGATTGGGCGATCGCAATTGTGCGGTCTGTGGAGCCGTCGTCGGATACAATTAGTTCTATGTTGCGGTAAGTTTGGGCGATCGCGCTTTTGATTGTTTCCTCAATAAATGCCTCTCCGTTGTACGTCGGAATGCAAATGCTTACCAAAGGCTGCCAGCTTCGCAGTTCTACTTTTGATTGAATTTGTGGGTTTGACTCTCGGAATTCAGCTTGGGGATGAGATTGCTTCGTTCCTCGCAATGACAAGGAATTTTGATTGAATTGGGCCCAAATTTTTGCAGGCTCTGCTTTGACCATTCGTGACAGAGGCAAATTTTGAAAATTATCGGTAATCTCGGCAATATATTCGAGACGTTTTCTAATTTTACTCCCTGTAACTTGCGGGTTGAGTAAAGTCTGAATTTCCGCAGCAGCTACCACTCCAATTTTTTGAGATTCTTGGTAATTATTAAAAACATAGCCCATTAAATCAGCAGCGTGTCCGACATCCGGTTCGGCCCAAACATTGCCTTTTTTATAAGGCCCGCAATCTTCCTCGATTGGGACTAACTTATACTTAACTAAAAAGCTATTCCCAACATTCATAAATTCTGTATTTGATGAATAACCGGTGGCAATTACAGGCTTACCATAAAACATCGCTTCAGCCATTGTCAAGCCGAATCCTTCGCAGCGGTGCAGCGACACGTAACAATCGCAACTGTAAAGCAAACCGTTGATTTCATCTTTGGATAAATACCCGTCTTGATGTCTGATATTTGCAGAATCATCTATGGCAAAATTCAACAATTCTAAATCTTTGAGATTTTTGTCGGAGTTGGAAGATTTGATCAGCAATAATACGCGGTCATCTTCACCAAAAGCTGTTTTAAATGCTTGGATGACTGCCAAAGGATTTTTGCGTTCGATGCGGCTACAAAAGTCGAAGAAAAACAGAAAAATAAATTTATATTTAGGTAAATGCAGTTCTTCCCTGCTGAGGGAAGGTGCAGGTAAAAAAATACTGGGCATGATTTTGATGACTGGAATTGGCGAAGCTTGAGAAATTGCTTCAGCACAAGAATTGCTGTAAGTCCAGATTTCGTGAAAGTGATTAAATGCTGGCTGCCATTGGGGAGGAAATCCGGGAAGTTCCCAGGCCCAAAAGCCGATATTGTATTTATTCTCAAAATAGCTGGAACCTCTATCTTTGATGAAAGTTTTAACTTCATCAGCGTTGACTTGAATTAGATTTACCGGATGGGGATTGTCTGGGCTAAAGTTTTGATATGTGGTGTCTTTTTTACGGTGGGGACTGCGGGTAAAATTGTTGATAGCCAAGGGAATTCCGGCGGCTTCTGCGGCTCTGATGTTGGCTCTTACTCCTTCTCCTATGCCAAATTCGCCGTTGATGTATCCGGCGATGTTTATTCCTAAATTAGGATTCATAATTTATAATGTATTTAGTACAGTGCTGTGTTTATTTTTGGGGAATCAGCCGAATCGATCGATCGCCTCAATTGAGCTTGCATGAGAGTATGGTTTAGCGCAAATTATAATTTTGCCGAATATTTGCTAACGTATATCAATCTTTGCACGATTGGCGAACAAGATTTAAATGAACCGCAGAGTATGCAGAGTACGCAGAGGGCCAGAAGAGAGGGAAGAGAAAGAGTTGGCATCGCGAAAATTTGGTGCTTGACAAATGTGCCGATCGCCATTGTATACTGGCATCGCCATGCTAACCTTCGTCTGCTGGTCTGTTGACATGGATTGCTCTGCTTTATTTTACGGCAAACTAATCAGGAATTTTAGGGAAAGTGATCGATCGCGCCAACCACGACCTCTTCAAGCTGCTACCGCCGGATGCTAAAGTCATTGTCGAAATTGGCTGCGGTACTGGTTCTAGGGGCGAACACTACAAGCTGATCAATCCCCACTGTCAGTATATTGGCATTGAATGCGATCGCGAAAAAGCGAAAATTGCAGTCGATCGACTAAACTGGGTGGCGGTAGCCGATATTGAAGAAATGGCGATCGCCAGTCTCGACATCGAACCCGGAACTGTCGATTGCTTGATTTTTGGCGACTTGCTACCCTATCTCAAAAACCCCTGGGAGATACTACAGCAGTACAGTGCTTTACTCAAGCCGGAGGGGCAAGTTTTCGCCACAATTCCCAACGTTCAATACTGGCGGCGCATTGTCAATCTGTTGCGGGGACATTGGGAAAATCCCGACAGCAAGATGCAGCACTGGTTTACCCTGGAAAGAATTAAATCATTATTTGCTCAAGCCGGATTGCAGGTTTATGAATTGCAAGGGAAGGGACACAAAACCGAAAATTTTGCCCAATTCCAGCAATTGCTGCATCCAATGGTGAAGGCGTTAGAGCTCAAATCCAGCGATTTTGCTACGGAAACTGGTGCTGAATATTATATTGTGCGATCGACCAAATCGACCGTACAGCCGCGCAGACTGCTGATCCAAACCATTATTATGGCTCCTACAGGGTGCGATCGCGTGCGAGTTCTGGAACCGGACAAATTTAGCGCCACAATTCCCGGTGTCCGCACCGTATCGGGAGTGAAAACAGCAGCATTAATTACCGAGTTTCCGGGAGAAGAAAAAGTCTTCGTCTGGCAACGGACAATCATGCAATATCCGGCTTACATTCCCAAACTCAAAGAACTACTAAAACAAGACTATTTAATAGTAGCCGAAATTGACGACAATCCCGTCCGCCGCCGCGAATACGCAGACAATAATTACCTCAGCTATCGCGGCTGTCACTGCGTTCAAACTACAACAGAACCGCTAGCGAAAATTTTGCGTCACTACAATCATAATGTTGCCGTATTTCCCAATCAACTAGCCTATCTACCTCCGCCGCGAATCTATCCAGCAGAACATACCGTCACAATATTTTTTGGCGCGCTCAACCGCGAGAATGATTGGCAGCCAATTATGGCAGCACTGAATCGAGTTTTAGCTGCACACAAACACCTGATTCGAGTTAAAGTTATCCACGATCGCAGATTTTTTGAATCTTTGGAAATACAGCAAAAGGAATTTGAATCTTTTTGCAGTTACGAACGGTATCAAGAAATCATGTACAGTTGCGATATAGCTTTGCTGCCGCTCGTTGTCAACCCGGTTAACGAAATGAAATCTGACTTAAAATTCATTGAATGTGCGGCGCGAGGAGTAGCGGTTTTGGCGAGTCCCACAGTGTACGAACATTCGATAGTAGAAGGTGAAACCGGATTGATTTACAAACATGAAAAAGAGTTTGAAACTAAGCTAAATTCGCTGATTTCCGACACTTCTATGCGCCAGGAAATAGCCGCGAATGCTTACGAATGGGTGCGCGACAACCGCTTGCTGTGCGGGCACTACCGCGAGCGCCGAGACTGGTACTTGCAAATGCGAGATGAGTTGCCACGTTTAAACGCTGAGTTGCGATCGCGATTGCCTGAGTTGTTTACCGACTGAATGCGGTAAGATTTATAGGGGTTTTTGTGCAATACGCTTGCGATCGGACAAGACGGCGGATAAGACGGCGGTTGAAACCGCTGCTATACAAACGATGTCCGCCTCCGCGGACTCAAGAGAATAACGTAATTTTAACCGTCCAGTCTTCAACCTGCGGAGGCAGGTTTTGTCTGTATAAACGCGGTTTCAACCGCCCAGTCTTCCGTTTTATTGTTTAATTTTTAATTGTTGATAAACACAAATGCGAATCCTATTCACTATTGCTCACTTCTACAATCCCAGCGGCGACGGGAAACACGCTTCCCAACGAAACGATCCGCAACCGCGCATCAATGCTTTAACAGCTTGCGTGACTTCGCTGCAAGCTTTGTATGGCAAATCTCAGTGCATGATTGACATTGGCGAATGTGCCACTATCCCAGCAAATCAATCTCAAAAGCACGAAATTGATATTGTTGTTTGCACTACTCAAGGTTATCACCTGTTGCCTCAACTACCTGTGCAGCCGAGGTCTTTTATGCACCACGCTACCAAATGCGAACCGCTGCTGTTGGGGTTTGAGTGTCAGGCTGTTTTGCGTTCTTGCCTTAACAAATACGATTATTTCTGTTATTTGGAAGATGATTTAGTTCTCCACGATCCGTGGTTTTTTAGTAAATTAAATTGGTTTACTCATCATGGTGGACATGGAAATTTGTTGCAACCGAATCGCTATGAAGTATCGCCTCAAGGTGCTGTTTTTAAAGCATATATTGATGGTGATTTAGTGCCAGGAGCTACTGCTAAATTTCAAAATGTGGAGGAGCAGCCGCAGTTGGCAGGGAAAATTATGGAACAGCCAATCTCTTTTGAGCGGACTTTGAATCCTCATTCCGGTTGCTATTTTTTGAATGCGGAACAGATGGCTCACTGGGCTAAGCAGTCTCATTTTTTGGACAGAGATACTAGCTTTGTTGGCCCGCTGGAGAGTGCGGCAACTTTGGGAATTATGCGGACTTTTAGAGTTTATAAGTCAACTCCTGCTTATGCTAATTTTTTGGAAATTCAACATTTTGGAGTGAGTTTTCTGAAGTTAATTGGTAATAAGGTGCGGATTTCGGAGGAAGGGTGAGCAGCCTATTTGGGGCGGGCAAGATGCCCACCCCACAAGATCAGACGGCGGTTTCAATCGCTCGGTTTTATTCAACCCGCGGAGGCGGGTTTTGTCTGTATAGACGCGGTTTCAACCGCCCGGTTTTCTAGTAATTCAAATTATCGCCGATTTTAACTGTACCGCTGTTGATAATTTTGGCTAAAACTCCTGTTTGTGCGTGACCAAATTCTTGTTGTAGTAAACTGAGTAGGGCTATATCTCGATCGCCCGTTTGTGGATTTACTTCTACGTTGACACAGCGACCAATTCGTGCTGTAACTTCGATCCGTGCTGCACCTAATTGAAACTGTTTTCCGATTAACTCAAATTCCGACCAAGCTGAAACGCCCTCTAGCACAACGTTTGGGCGAAATCTGCCCACATCTATATTTTGCTGGGCGACTTCGGTTAATCGATCGAGTGTAGCTTGACTGAGGAGAGAAATATGTACCGGTTCTCGATCGGGATAACGAGTTTCCCCACTACTGTTACCGATTAACCGCAAAGGTGCAAACTGCGGGTGTCTCGCTTCTTTTGTTGGTTGAGTCGCCGCCAGATAGTCGGTAAAAAAAGTGCTGATGCGATCGCGCCCCGCTGTTGTGTTCGTTTCTGCTGACAACACTGCAACTCCTTGACGCTTGACTGTTAAAACAGCCGTTTCCGGTTGATAACATTACTCACAAGTTAAGCTAAAAGCACTGTTGTCAATGAGTAATCTTACTCATTTTTTTACCGAGATACCAATTAAAATATGACTCCATTTGTTAC
>NZ_JAEQDD010000136.1:0-21902 GCF_020737885.1 Microcoleus sp. PH2017_34_RAT_O_A
CCAGATAAATCGTCTGCCCAATCTTCACAAATGGTTTGTGGAAATTTTCGCTAAACCCACATAGCTATTGGATCATTCTTTTTGTGGAGGCCTCTTAATGATTTAGTCGGCGGAGGCCGACTTTGTTTATGTAGACGCGGTTTCAACCGCCGAGTCATAAAGGGGATAGGTATGATAGTGGTATTATTGCAGCGATCGAATATCACCCGGCGGTTGAAACCGCGTCTATACAAACGAAGTCCGCGCAACGCGAGACTAAGAGATGAGAAGGGTATTTATTGCAGTCCTTCATGCAATAATTGAGCGATCGCCCAGTCTTTGACTTCGCTATAAATGTAATGATGGGTGGAAGTACGGACGAATTGATGCAGGTATTCGGGTTTGACGATTTCTAAATTGCTGGTGAGGATTTTTGCCATGTGCTCAATTATGCGATCGGGAGGACAAGTATCTAGATGTTCTTTTTTAACTTCCTCCTGATACAATAACTTCATGCGTTTTTTTGACATTCCTTTGCCGTGGTGAATCAATTGATTGCGATGACTGCACCAATAATCTAAACTTTTTAACAGCAAGAGAATTTCCTGCCAAGCTTGCTGTTCCGAGGCTTGGTTGCGCTGTAGGATTTTTTCACTGATGAAATTTCGCTTCTCAAAGCGGTTTTTCAAATAAGGAAAATCTATGTCTATTCCGATTTGTGCCGCAGTTTTTTCTAAAACTCCTTCATAAAAAGAGCTCATTCTTGACAAAAAGTTAGCTATTTGGTCGAGGTTGTAGTAAATGCAACACTGGGAGTAGAGATTTAACAGGGAGTCATAATTTGAGACTTGCTTAACTAACTTTTTAGATAACTTAGAGGCTAGCTGAGGATTATTTACCAAAAAATCCTTAGCAGTTTGACAGTCTAAATTCAAACAATAATCGCCAACTTCCAGAGTCTTGACAATCCGAGAAAGCAATTCATTGCTAGCAGACAATTTAGAGTCATCGATATATTGCTTTAAAAATTTCAAAGTTGCCAGCCATTTGTCGAGAATAGAAATAGCACCTCGAAAATCCCAACGAGATTCTAGGATAATTTGAACATCTTGATATTTTTGACTCCGCATATATCGCCAATAGGAGGCAAAATCGCATTCTGATGCTTTCCCATTGAGAATATTTTTAACTGAAAGTTGAGGATTGATAAACAATTGGCTAGTGACAGATGATGCGATCGCCTGCATGGTCAAAGCTAACTGCATTTGAGGAGTTCCGCCTTTGATACCTATTAAAATAGTTTGTTCGCTACTAATGTGCTGTAAAAAAACTGATAGTAATAGTTGAGTAATTCATCGCGATCGACTGCTGGGATATGTTTGGGAATGACTTTACATATCAATTCCAGGTCGGGCATTTCCTGCTGAAACCACTTTTTCAGAATGTTAAATAGATGGATAGAATCTGAGGGATAGCCCAGCAGATTGAATTTCTCTTTACCTGATTTCTTATCTAAGATAAACTCAGGTTGGTCGGTAACAAAAATGTAAGCTTGTTTGACTTGAAAATTAGGGTCTTGGGTAGCAGTTTGTAAAACACCCCAAATGCGGCCCGGACGGATGCGATCGTGCCAGGTTCCTGTTGCGTCTTTTTCATAGGTTGCTAAAAGTTTTTGAGTTAGTTCGCGAAATGAAAATGATTTTTGACCGTTTCTATTTTCGGTGACAGTAACTCCCAGTTCGGGACAAAGTTCGCTGATGATGTAACTTTGTCGCAATTGTGCGTCCCAGACAGTTTTTTCATCATCAGTTAATCCAGATTCGTCTATGTTTGGTTCGTTGCGATCGAATCCTACGGGGATGTAGTAGTCGTCGATTTTTACAGTTATGTCAGATGTACCGATGTTGGCGATGAGAATTGCGGTCATGGCAGTTTTTATTTAAATGGAGGCGATTAATTTTGAGGAAGTGGCCAAACTCGAATAGAATCTGATGGCAAAGCATTGGCAAAGGCGACGCGATCGGGGTGATTTGCTCCGAAAATAGTTACAGCTTGATAAGCCATCACGCCTATGGGAAAATTAGACTGGATGACAACATAAGACGGCGTACCCATCGCACCGCCGACGTGAGGATTGCCACCATCTTGAGCTTGACCTTTAAATTTAGTGTCACTGTAAAGCTTTTCCAAAGCCAAACCTCGGACTTGTGAAGTAATGCCTTCTGTTGACCAATTTCCTACTAGTTCTGGCTTAGTCAAATTTGGACAAGGCACTAAATAAATGCGTGCGTTTTTGTTCAACACATCTTGGGTGCGATCGCCCGGTGTTCCTGGTTCACCAGCACCCACACGCGCCGACTGTCCATTAACGCGCTCAAAAGCATCAACAATTCCATCAAATAACTGGCGCCAGTCTTGCTTTTGTGCGGGAAGAATGTACTCCGTTAGCTCCCAGTGACAGCCGCGCAATCGCCCATTATTCCAATGTAATGGCCGTCGCGCCCCCTGTCCGATTCCGCCAAAATGCGATGCTAACTTGAGCAAATATTGAGCTAGTTTTAGGTCATCAGAATATTTCGCTTCCAGTACGATCGCGCCTTCATAAACCCAAGGATTGCAATTGGGCGGTTGGTTATTGTTCAACTCCACAGCAATGCGGATGCTGCCTTCTGTTGCTGGCTCAATGCTACCAAACAACCGTTTTTCTAATTGTTTGCACTCTTGAGGAGAATAAAGCCCCAAAGCAACGGCGCGGAACCAATAGCGCAGCATACCCCGCACGGCAGTCGGGCGAAATTCCACAACGTTTTTGAAAGCTCCGTGCATTCCCTGGGTAAACAAGGAAAATTGATGGCGAGAAATGAAAGACTTGGAAGTGCTAATAATTGAACTTCTGCCATAACCAGCACTGACGCGAGAGCCAATACCAGCGGTTAAGGCATTTTCGAGCCAAGTTTTTACAGTCTTCAAATCGTCAGGATTTTGACAGCGATTCGTTGGCACTATCCCAATTAAAAATTCAGGTTTTTCTAAGGAAAGTAGCGGATGGGGTTCACTTTGATAGCGAATGCGATCGCGATCGCCCTCCCAGCGCCACAGATTGTTAGCCATATCGACGCTCAAGCAGGGTTTAGTGGGAAAGGCATCAAGGAACTCAATTTGAGCAGCTTTGGCAATTTTGCCGTCGAGAAACCCCAACAAATCGCTGACATTTTCTACCTCATTGTGTTTAGCCCAAGCGCGTGCAGCTCCCTTCAAACTAGAAGCAGGCAGGTAGGGAATGCCGAAAACAGGATGCAATACTGGCAACAACAATTCTCGAAAGCCTCGTGTCCCGCCAACGCGCAAACGCCAGGGGAATTGAGCTTTAAATGTTAGGCCTCCTTTTCCTGCAAGCCTTTCGGTACGCTCGTTGAGGCGATCGTAGATTTGTATGCAGGCTTTCTCAGATTCTATGCTGGCTTGCAAAATATCCATTCGAGGTTTTTCATCATCCTCTGGTGGCAGATTTGGCTCGACAAAGTTCAGTGCTTGTAATGGATTGTTTTGGCGATCGCCAACAAGGGGATTCTCTATGGGAGGCAGCGCGTTCAAATCGTCTAAGCTAACCGAATCGCTGGTAAACTTAATCTCAAATCCGGTAAATCTGTGTTTTTTAGCTAAGTCATTACGGATTTTTTGCTGTTTGCTTTGAGCATTTTCTCGTTGTGATTCATCAATTTTAATCTCCAGAATATTATCCTGATAATGAACACATTCAGAACCTCCTAAAATTAGTCCTAAAGGAGAGCCTACCTTTGAAGCAATAAATTGACTCCAAACTTGTTTTACTTGCGATTCATCCATCATTCTACCTCCGCTTTTCCTAAAACAGGAACTGCCCAAAATGACCATTCTCGCGCCATCTCAATAGCAAGGCGGTTCAATCCTGTATAAGCTCTGACATTTTCCATTTTAACTAGCGTTTCCGGGTCATTCGGATTAAATCTTACCTCGCTAAGGATTTGTAAAGTTGTCAGAAATTGATGGTAAACTCTCCCCTTGTATCTGGTTTTTTCAGAACCATATTGGCAGTATTTAACACTATCTCCAGCCAGTCTATGCAGCCCCCACGTTGAAATGTAGGCAGGTAAACTTTGAACTGCGCTGCTGGCTTTCCCGTAATCAGCGGGGCGAATTTGAGTTTTTAGTGTTGTTAAAGCACTGTAGGCAGCTTTACTGAAATCGCGCGTATCAAGTTTAAGCATTTACGATTCTCCTTGTGATTTAAGTGGGGATAAATTAACAGTTTTGGCATCCGTCCAACCGCGTCCTAACCCTTCTAAACCGCCAAATTGCACGCGATCGTTGAGCAATTCAATAAGAGCAGGGCGAATTTTTTGAGTTGGAGCTGGATCCTTACCAGTTTTGAATGCCCAAGGGAAAAAGAGGACTGCTTCTGACGGAATCGCTTCTTCAGAACGAAATGACCCTTCAGCGGCGGTTTTTTCTTTGGGATTAAGGGCAATGCGGACTTCTCGCTGTAATCCGATTTCTACGAAAGTGCCACAGTCAGTATCAGATAGGACGATTAGTTTATCTTTCAGGTTAAGGATGCCGTCGCCGTTGGGCAATTTCTCAAATTCTGCCCAACACGCTGCTTCTTGGGCAATGGGTTCTATATCCCTCGATTTGAGAATCGCTCCTTGTAAATAAATTTCTTGTCTCGTCAGGGGAGAAATAGCCTTTTTTCCATTAGGGTCGGGATTATTCAAATGCGATCGCCACTGCTGAATTAGAGGTTCTAGCTGTTTATTTTGCAACCAGCGATTCCAGCGACTCAACCATAACGGACAAGTAATCCACAGAAATTGGTGGCTAAAAGAAGCGATGGGAAACAATAGTAAATTTGCATCTGCAAACCAGACTTCTCCTTCAGTAGGTTGCTGTCCACCTTCAATTTTATTGCCGAATAAAATATTTGCTTGATCTTTCTGCTGTGCTTCAAGTTGCGAGCGAATTTTACCTCGCAATGAAGAAGATGGTAAATATGGAAACTCGGTATTAACTTCACGGGCAATTCCCATTAAGTTGCCTTCATCCGCACTCCCTCCAGTATGTAAGGGAGTAAGAAGATAGAGATAGGTTAAATAACTGTTCATTAGCGTTTTCCCCACAATAACATTCCGTAATTCAACATTTTGAAAGTTTCCAACCATTGACCTCCTGTAGTCGGTAGCAGTAAAGATTCACTGGGAGGTGATTCTTTAAACACATAAACCGTCCCTGGCGGCACAAAAGCCCGTTGTGGCAACAAGGCAAATTCAGCATCTCCCTTATCTGGCGAATTGATCATTCGTCGCTTAATGTTAGAGACTCCACCCCAAAGCAAAGGGCGATCGCTCGCACATCCACTCAGCAAACCTTGCCAATTTTTCGGATAAACTCCATACACCGCTGTTTCTTTTTCCGCAAGTCCCGGCGTCAGTAAATAAGCAAAATTGCTTTTTCGTTCTTCTTTTCGTTCTTCTTTTCGTTCTTCTTTTCGTTCTTCTTTTCGTTCTTCTTTTCGTTCTTCTTTTCGTTTGGTAAAATCCTCTAAAAACTGCCATTGGTCAAAATCTGGTAACGGCGAAACTAAGGCTCGATGTCCTTCACCTCCCAAGCGCACAACCTCAATTTTTTCTAATTTGTGGCTCATTCCAGCCACCAACCGCCAACCCGAATGCAATCGCACCGCTACTTCAGTAAAATATCCGTCCTCTTCTTTAACTTGTCTTTCCCCCGACTTCATCTGAATGTGCGGCATGATTTGCACGCTCCAAGGATCGGAGTGAAAATACTTCTGGTTTTTACCCTCTGGTTGTTTCAGTGTTTCTCCTCGCAGGTATTTGCTTAATGCTTCAGCAGAAATCCAAGTCTGAGGCCGGCAAATAAATTCATTTTGGTTGATATCAGGAGTTACCATCGGTGGCAGTTTATCTCGATCGAAACCGAATTGTTCCATAGCTTCACGAGTCATAGGTTGAAAACGTAAAGTTCTGTGCCAATTATCTGTTTTTTCGTCTAAATCATCTTGTGTTTCTTTCGGATCTTCTGGCTTAGTTTTAACCGCTAACAAATCCTTGGGTGTCGGCAACCACATTTGATTTCGAGCGTCCATCAAAAACGGGCCAATAAATTTTAGATCGCGCCGTTTATTTTCCTTTTTACTGCCATAGCCCTCTTCAAGCGATCGCAGTACTTGAAAAACTGTAACAGGCATTGGCGGAAATTGCCCTTTTGCCCAGGAACCTTCCCCAGGGACGAAAGGTTTAGCTTCCCGAAATAACAGCACATCTAAAGGTTCGATCGCGTACCAATTTATCCAATCCTCCATCAGTCATTCTCCTTGCTTACCCATTTAGCTTGCTGCACCATCTTGTCTACCCAAAAAGCAGTGAATCTCAACAATTTACCCAAATCCTGCGGTTGAATTCCTAACGTTTTTTGAGCCTCACTTGTTCTGAGCCAATCCTCTAAACTTAAATCATGTTTTTGAGAATCAGGTTTTTTAGGTTTTAAACTCTTCACCCATTCTTCCCAATCATTCAGCCATTGAACCAGGAATTTTTCCACATCTTCATCCAGCGTCTTACTTTCATCTCGCCTGTTGATAATTACTCGTGCTGCTTTCTCAAATAATTGATTGCTTTCAGTAACGCAGGCACGCTGCGGCAATTCTTCAGCTAGGCGATAAAGTAGCGGGCTGAGTTCCTCTGTGGGAGAGTTGAGAAAACCGTACCAAGACTCTAATAAATTACCTTTCATCACTGCTTCCAAGGTATTGCCACCACCGTAAATTACGCGGAAACACAAGCCATCTTTACCGGGTAATTTTTTAGCTCTTTCCTTTTCAGCAGTCCAGAGACTTTCTAACACAGTCGGTAAAGGTACGCTCTTGTGAGCAATGACAATTCCGGCACTCATTGTTGCCCCTTCCCCCATTGTGAAAAGAGGGCGATTTGGCAATCCTTCTATTAGATATTTGGGCTGCCAGTATCCTGTTGAATCTCCGTTTTCAGCGGCATGATTAAATTCCTTACCTGGATCTTGACTGCCGCACCAAGCAGCTCGCAGTGACAGGAGATATTCTGGTAAATCGGCTAGTGGCAATACTGCCATTACATCATCGCCTCCACTGTAAACTACTTTACCGCAAAATCGCTTTTCTGTGATGTGAGGAACTAACCGATTTGAAAAATCCAATAAGGCACGGTTTAGCCCGACGTGAGTGGCTGGACCCATGCGTTTTTTAGTGTTTAATAGTTCATCCAAATTGTCATACTGCTCAGATTCTTGTTGGACTATATATTCCCTGTAATCCTTGAGTTTGCCGCCTGAAACGTATTTGCCCATGCTATCGCCGTCAGCCAGGACAATTGCCCACCAATCAGCCGGACTGCCATCGCCAAAACCGCTGTCTTTATGCGCTCGATCGACCAATTTTCTGAGAGTTTCCAGTTGTTCTCCCTCCAAGCTCATGTCTTCAGCCAACCACTTGCTAGAAAACATAACTCCGTTATAGTTTTGCCGCGCTAGATTTTGAGGGTTAATTTTACGATCGGTTTTGTAAACGTGGAAAGGACGGCCGCGCGTGCGACCAGCAAATTGTTCTTGCTGTTCTGGCATTTCCTGCCGCATTAATTTATTAAGATTATTCCAATATTTCTGCACTTTAGGAAGATTATCAAAGGCAAATCTTGCTGTCGCGATCGAACTTAAATTAGGAAAGCGAATTAAACTCTCATAGTCAATGCGATCGCCCCCAGCAGATTCATCTCTATTAATTGTAATTCCCAAAGATTCAGCTACCCCACCGTATCCCCAAGCCATGCGCTTTGTTAATTCAATCGCATTCAGTTTTTCGGAACCGTTAAACACCCCCGGATAAACCTTTGCCATCACTTCCCAAAACAGTCGCATCGAACCTGCCGATACTCCCCCACCTTCACAAAAGTCATCTCTGTAAAGTAAATTGGGATGCACTGCACTATATTGACCGGAAAGTGTAGAACGTTCCCCCGGTGCGGCGGGAATTTGCCAAGTGCGCGTATTTTTAATTGATTGAATTAATCGACCGAGACGTGATTGAACGTTGCCCCACCAAGTACCGACATTAAGAGTATTGTAAAATGTTTCTTCGGGTGGAGTTGGAGTAGATTGGCTGGAACGAGAAGGTGCGATGGCTTCTTGTGCTTGTTTCCAGTCCTTGTTAAATTCCCCATTTTCTTCTTCTTCAATCATCAGCGATAGACCGCTATCACCTAACGGTACAGCCGTCCAATAAGCTTCCCAAGAATTATTGATTTGAGCTTCCCAAAGATAATTCCATTCCCAACATCCGGGCTGCTGCCATTTTTCTAAATCTCGATCGTCAGCGGGAGTGTAAAAATCCAATTGGGCTATTTTATTTCTATTTTCCCCAACTTTCAACCATGCTATCGCTTTGGTTTTTATGTCTTTTCGCACTTTGTGGGCGATTTCTTGCCATTCTTTTTTAAGCCATAATTCCAGTTCTTTACCTAATTGTTCTGCTGCTGCCTTACCAGAAACTAGGACGGTAATTGTATTGGGAAAGCCTGCGGTACTCAAACTGGTTGATTGTCGGTCTTGAACTTCAAAACGAGTAACTGGAGTTGTACCTAACTGTAACTTCTGAAACTCTGCTTCAAAGCTTGGGTATTTTTCAAGAATAAGCGCGTCGATAATTTCCTGACCCCACAAGGATGGCGTAATTACTGCATCCGGGCCGTATTTTTCGGCTATGTACCAGCAGACTTTGGCACCTAAATAATGTAGCAAATATGACCCCGCCCAGAAGTCTAAAAACTTGCGCGATGCTTTAATAAATTCTTGGACTGGTGAAAAGGTAAATAACAATAAATACGGATGTTCTTTTTCGGCGGACTCCCCATCGGGAAACATCGCGCCGGTTAAAGCAGAAACGGTTGCTTTGTACGAGTGAATCGGGCAATCTGGGAGAATTTTGTGGGCGGGAACTAATAGAGCATCGGTTTGTTTTTGTGCTAAAATATCTGGATAGAAGCGCCAAAACCACCAGAATACTTTTTCAACATCTGACTCGTTGGCGATCGCACCCAACTCATGGATCACGATCGCAGGTAATTTACTGTTAATCCCTGTTTGCGGCTGACCGCTAATTGGGTGTCGGACTTCACAAGTATCGCTATTTATGGTATTACTGGGAAGATTCACGCGATCGGACGAATCTGCGATCGCCCGTGGCAAGGACAAATCCGAAGTATTTATTTGCCCTAATTGCCCTTCAAAACAGTTTAACTGGCTGCATAGAGACAAACAGGTTTCCGGGTTTTCCGCATCGTGCAGCAAGGCATAAAGCTTCTGGTAGTAGTTCATTTATTAAAATTTCGTACCAATAGAGTTAAAGTAACACGTCTGGTTTGTAGCTGAGCTTACTCTCATGCGAATGACGAAATATATAGGTCTACAGGTAGATACAATAGAGTTGCGATCGATCGCACTGAGTGCGAACACAGAGGCACCGCCCCAAGCAAGTGTGACAGCAAGATGCTTAAAAACTCTTAATATTTACGTACAGCCTGGATATATGGTGTTCAGGATTAATTTGCAGTTGTCGCAAATTCTCTGGCTATCGATCCTCATACTTTAAATAGCGAAATATGTCAATAGCAAGTAGACTTTTATTGGTGATTTTTGATTAGCCACGACAGTACCGAAAAAGTCTGAAACGGTTGCTACGCGCGATTGCTAATTTTTCAGAACTTCAAAGGACTATTTTTGAGCGATCGCTTTTCTCCCAATCTTCGCCTGATGCAACTTTCTGTACTTTGTGCGTTCTGGATGGCGATCGCTCTTAAGTGAGACAAGCATAAAATAATAGTGAGGAAGGCCGTTAAGAGATATGGAATATTGAGGAAATTTACAGCACTCTTTGACTTGATGGCTTCTGAGTGATGACAATAAAAGCGATACTCATATTGTGAGAAATGAGCTATGACAAAACCCAAAAGATATCCCGACAATTGGCAATAGATTGCATTTGCCATAAAAGAAAGCGCTCTTTGGCGCTGTACTAAGTGCCGCCAACAATGCCTCAGACCAGGCAAACAAAGCAACAGAAACTTAACTAAATCCGAGCGTTGTTCCTTAACTTTGACCGTGCATCATCGCAACAGAATACCGGAAGACAACCGCCCAGAAAACTTAATCGCTCTTTGTACCGCCTGCCATCTGTCGTATCATAATCGAGGTCAATCCAACGTCTCGCCCGGGCAGTTATCGCTATTTCCCGATGATGCAATGGATTGGGATATCATGGATGGTTGTCTGGAATCGGCACAGGACAATCTATCTGATCCGAATCTTCAAGCATTAATTTGAAAAGCTCAAAAGCAGTCGTGCAATCTCCTAATGCTCGATAGGTATTTATGACATCGGCCAGCCCATCGTTGTTTATCCAGACAACGCTGTCGGTAATTATGGTTGATAATCGATTCTTAAAGCCATACTAGATAAGCATTATCCAATTCTGGTCAGATTTTTCCTTTATTAGAGTGACGGAAGAGCGTTAATTAAGTACAGTGTTCCGGGGTTGTCCTACCCAGCCGCTTCTAATTCTTAACTGGTGGTTTTTGAGCGGGCGCGAAGCGCTTCAACCCAGTGCGTTAACGAAAAAGTATCGGTAGCAAACCTTAATCTTTCAAGGGATGGAAGAGATCGCCCAGCTTCTGCCACGCCCGAGAAGCCGGATCTCGCCGTTTGCTCCATTCTTGAAAGGAAGTGCTGCCACCATCCGCAGCAATTTCGACGGCAGAAGCACTCAATCCCAACCGTTTTGCTAGATCGACAGCTTTCAGCGGGCCCAGCACCATTGGAGACTGCCGTGCTGAAACGTGTTTGGAAGAAGTTTTACTGAGTTGGCGTTGAACTGCAACCGCTTCAGTTTCTAAGGCTACGACTCGCTGTTGCAATTCTGCAATTTCTGCTTGCAGTTGGGCGAAAGTTTCCCTGGTTTCGGAAGCTACCGCTTCGGCCGAGAGCGCTGGGACTGCTTCAAAGAATTGCTTGAGGATTTTGGCGAGCGCGGCACTTTCCGTTAGAGACTGCTCTACCATGTAGTCGCGTAACTTTTGGTGGTAGTCGGGCGGCAAATAGCCCACAATTCTGATGTTCTTGGTTGCCATTGGCTCTGGTTCGGGATGGAAAAGATGCTGACCGGAGTATGCCGTTACTGTGCTTTAAAGGCATACTGTAAGCGACCCTATTTTGGGTAAGGTATGCCTGTGTGTGCTACTATAGCACAATCAACTAGACCAGCAGGAGTCCCCCGCTGTACCGCGAGGGTACTCCCGATGCGCTCTACTCGGTGGGAGGAATGCGCGCTCGTCTTCTCATCCACCTGACTGGAATCCGACAGACATAGATCTCGGCAAGCAGTCAGGTGGATGAGAAAACGAGCAATAGATATTCGCTTCCCACTAATATCTCAATATATGAGACACAATGTACTTGTGAAGCAAGTCCTGACAGTATCCTGCAAGCTCCAAGTTACTCCTGAGCAGTCCGCCAAAATTGACGGAACCCTTCAGGCGTTTGCTGCTGCTTGCGAATACGTTAACCAGACTGTGCCCCCAGCTCTGACTAATGAATTGGCGATGCAGTCCTTGGTTTATCACGATGTCAGGGCTAGGTTTGGGCTTTCGGCTCAGTTGGCAATCCACGCCATTAGACGAGTTTCTGGCAACAGGAAGACGGCTAAGAAGGACGGTAAGCCAGTGAGAAAGTTTGTTCCCACCAGTGCCACCTACGACGTTCGTACTTTTTCCTTCAGAGAAAAGGATTGGACTGTCAGCTTGACTACCGTGGATGGCAGAGAGCGATTCCCGTTGGCTATTGGTAACTACCAAGTTGGATTGCTGAAGGGACAAAAACCTAAAACAGCGGCTCTTTGCAAGCGCAAAGATGGTACTTACTATCTGAATATTCAGCTTGAATCTACACCACCAGAACCGACCGAATCCTCTAAGGTTTTGGGTTGCGATTTGGGCAGAACTGATATTGTTGTTACCTCCGAGGGAGATAAATTTAGCGGTAAAGAAATTACCAAAGTTAGAAATCATTACACCAAACTGAGAGCGAATATCCAACAAAAGGCTACGAGAGGCACACGCAGTACCCGTCGCAGATGCCGGGCATTGTTGAAACGGTTGTCGGGCAAGGAAAGACGCTTTCAGGAATTGGTAAACCACACCATCAGTCACAGGCTGGTAACTAAAGCTAGTAACCAAAATCAAGCGATTGCCTTGGAGGATTTGACCGGAATTAGAGAACGCACTAACCAACTTACTCGCACCAAAAAAGAGCGCAGGCTTAGTAATAGTTGGGCGTTCTACCAATTGCGGCAATTCTTAACTTACAAGGCGATAAAATATGGCATAAAACTTGTTTTTGTTGACCCTAGATATACCAGCCAAACTTGTCATTTCTGCAACCATATCCACCCCGTTCGAGGTGAATCATACCGGAGTGGTAAGAAGTTTGCTTGCGGACATTGTGGCTGGGTTGGTGATGCAGACTATAATGGCAGTAAAAATATTGCTGCTCTTGGGGTGCTTGTAAACGCGCCTGAAGGTTCCGAGATGTTGTCTTGCTCTTTGAGTAAGCACATTGAGAGGGCTGTTGAAAGCTCCCGCTTTTCTTGTGAGCGCGTAGCGCGAAGCAATTGGCGGTGAGTAGTTTACTTCTTAGTATGGGTTTTAACGGGGTTGTCATCCGTCAGATCTACTACTTTGAACGGCAAGGAACCCCGCGCTGCCCAATCCAAAGCACTGCGATTGAGGTAGCCATCCACCAACAGCGTGGGTGCTTTAGCGCTCTTTCATCACTCTAAGAAAGGAAAAATCTGACCATAATTTGATAATGCTAATCTGGTATGGCTTTGTGGAGCGATTTTCTAACACCTTGCTGGCGTTGGGAGCATTTGGCAAGAGATCCTTTGCTGTCGTGTCTTCGAGAATTTACTCTCATGAAAGTGACCAAGGTTTAAGTAAGCGCCCTAAGTTTCCTAAAATGCGTTAAAAATGGCAGGGCTTCCTCGCCATCGGCTTACAGGATCGTTAAAAAACTGTCCGAAGTATTGGTATATCGTACAGGAGCTTATTGGACAACAAGAACTCTTTAGCAGACATATGCTAATACCATTTTTCTATGAAGCTGCATGGAATAGATCCTTTACCGGAAAGGATTTGAAGCGAACCATGGAGTGCAGCTTCATAGTGAATTAGTATAACAACAAAAGAGCTTGCCATACTATGAAAAAATAAGATTTTACGATTATGAAAAAACCCAGAAGATACCCCGATAATTGGCAAGAGATTGCACTTTCCATAAAAGAAAGTGCGGGATGGCGCTGCACTAAGTGCCGCCAACAATGCCTCCGACCCGGTAAGAAAAGTGACTTAACCAAATCCGAACGCTTAAAGTTAACTTTGACGGTGCACCACCGCAATCGAATACCGGAAGACAATCGCCCAGAAAACTTAATAGCCCTTTGTACTGCCTGTCACCTTTCGTATCATAATCGCGGTCAATCCAACGTATCACCTGGGCAATTATCGCTCTTTCCTGATGATGACATTGATTGGAATATAATGGATGCTTCTCTGGAATCGGCACGAGGCGATTTATCCGATCGCAATCCGCCTCCATTAGTTTGAGCCGATTTCTTCTTACCTATTTCCAAATTTACAACTGCAACTAAACGACATTATGCCGACTTGAAAATCTCAAAATTTAAAAAAAAAGTGAGCAAAATACTAGGTTCTAACTATTGACTAAAATTATGATTGACAGCACCAGCTCAGAAAGTCTGGCTGAAGTTAGGGATACCCCAGACAAACCCATTACAGAACCTCGTCTGTACCCGAATATACCGATCGCCCCTGTTGCGACGCCCCCTCCTATGGTATCTAGCCTCCACGCACAACTTAGAATAGATTTGTGGCAGCAATACCCTTCAGGTGTCGGCTACTTCCAACACCGAGCCAAGGGCAACCCCAACAACATCATCGAGCATTACATTGCCACCCCCGACGACATCACGCTGTTGCCTTTAGACGAGGCAATGCAAATTATTAACAAATTTGGGCTGACTGCTGCCAAATTGCACCTAATTTTTGCAGCTCACATTATGAGACAAGAAGAGCCGTGGAAAAGCTTATTCACTCTCGAAGGCAGTGATTTAATCAAGGAAATGGGGTGGGACAAACGCACAGACTTGCCAGTCTCTCAAAAACTGAATGAAATAGCTAAAACTGCGTATGCTCTAGGTTGCTTAGCAATCAAAGCCATATGGATTGAAGGCAAACACAAAAAAGGTGGAATTAGAGCCAGCGTTGACACCTCGCGAATGTGGAATGTTCAAATTCAGTTAACAGGTCAGCAGAATCTAGAGGGCAAAATAGAAGATCCTGATGAAGTCTACATCACCGTCCAACCAGGACTCTGGACTCATGCCTTCTTGAACAAAGCAGGTTGCTTCGCCAAGGAAGCCTTGTATCAGTTTGGCTATTTAGCTCAGGACATTCTCAAAATTGACGCCTACCATGATGAAATGGCTTTGCGCTTAGCACTTCATCTGACGATGGAAAGCCGATTCTCGCGCGAGTGGCATTTACAAAGTGGAGACACTCCTACAAGCGCTATTGCCCCAAACGGTAATCGATCTAGCTCGGTCAGACCGCAAACAAACTTACAAGCTGACGAATAACTGGAATCGCAGCCTGGAAGTGCTGCTGAAACTCAAGCGAGGGTTTCAGATCGAGTTTGACCAAGACACTTACCCAGAGTGGCTGAGACCTGGTAGCAAGTCTCGAAAAAAAATAGGATACTTTGACACGCTGTTGGCAGCTAAAATCACCATCCATCCGCCAGCACCTATCCCCAAAATGCTGGCAACCAGGGCTGAACTCAAACAGGTTCAGCCGCGCCTGAAAGCATCTTCCAAGCCTAAACTGACAAGCAATGAGATAAAAAAAGCAAGGGTAGCCAAAGGTTGGAGTCAGGCACAATTAGCAGGTTGGCTAGGGATGTCGCAGCGTTATGTATCCATGCTGGAACGTGGAGAGCGAACCCCTGCACCAGAAGTGGAATCACGAATCTGGCACCTACTAATCATCTCAGATTGACGTACTGCGATTACGTTTCATCTCCAGTTTGAAAGACTGGGGTTCTCACACGAAGCGCCATAGGCTTCATCCAACTTGCTCTCATCAAGGTGCCACTACAGACCAACCCTTTCCCGGCTGGTTTTTTTTTCTGCGAAGAATGCTCGGACTGTTCTGAAACTTGTTCTAAAAAAAATAGGTATTTAAAATCGCTCTCAAATTCATACTACCTATAGGTTTGACTGTTAGAACAAAACCTCTAGAATGCCGCGACAAAACCTCTAGAATGCCGCGACAAAACCTCTAGGATGCCGCGACACTTCATTTTTGAAAGTTTTACTACGTATGGTTTTCAGCTTTTAGAACAACTCTTATTAGTCTGATAAGACTAAATACGCTGCCAGATACCGCAACGATCGACCTGGCAAGATGGAAAAGACAGTCGCACACCCAATAAGCGTGCAAATGCAGCGCTGCGGAGCCCATGCTGCCTTCCTGTGGAAGGCGGCTGAAGAGCGCTCAATACCCCCTGCCCAATTAACAGCAGTCTCTTTCGTGTGGCTTGCGACTGGCACAATTCCTGACCTTTACATTTTTTACGTCGGAGGAAAAAATGGTTGTAGCTACAACTACCTGGCACAAGCCGCCACTCGCCAGACACGCAGCAGTTTACGAAGCTCTAGCCGACATACTCGAAGGCGCTACTCCCAGCGCCCTCAAACTCGCCCTTTACCTGTACAGAACCTGTATCGGCGGCAAACCAGAGGAAATCGACATCCATTGCATCCCCTTGGGCGAAAAACGAGCCACCCCAGTCCGCAACGGCAAGCCCTACAGCCCCAACACCAGGCGGGCAGCCCTCAAACAGCTCGAAAAATTTGGTTTGGTCAAAATTCTTAAAAACTATGGGCGTGGCATTTTCCGCATAGCAGTACAGCACGTGGGCGACGTTCGCCCCTTTACTCATACCCACCCAAAATTCCAAAAACTGAGCAACCAATCAAAAAATCAACGCCAACAGTCAAAAATTGAGCAAACAGAAGGTTCAAACCCTTATGGTGCCGTACTCTTTACAGAGGATAAAAAAGAACAGCAAAGCACTGAAAATGTTGCTGCTGTTTTTTTAAATTCTTTTGAAGAAAAAGAAGATTTAGCGAAGGCAAATATAAAACCAAAAAATATAGAACCAAAACTTGCTAATCAAGTCCAGACCAAAAACAGTCAGTCAAATGAAAATTTAGAAGAAAAAGTAGAAATTCTGTATGAGAATAAATGTTCCGCTCCAACAACTGAATGCCTGAACACTAATTCAGATAAAATTCAAGCGATCGACGATGCGACAGTACCTTGCAGTTCAGAACAAACAGGTTTGACCTCCGAACCCCCGCAAAAACTACCCACAAAACTCGACAGCCTCGACCATCAAAGAATCTCTGGCGCCGAACCAACAATAACCAACAAAGCTTTCCGGTTAAATCTCGAAACATCTTCCTTTGTTAATCCTGAAGTCGCTAAAATTGTCGAACCAGTTGTAATGCCCAATTCCAAAGCAACTGAAATTGCCGACCCTGATGTAACTGAAATTGTCGAAGCGGTTGCGATTGCTAACTCCGAAGCAACTGAAATTGTCGAAGTAGTTACAATTTCCACTTCTGAAGCGATTGCAATTGCCAACCCTGATGTAACTGAAATTGCCGAAACGGTTGCGATTGCTAACTCCGAAGCAACTGAAATTGTGGAAGTGGTTGCAATTTCCACTTCTGAAGCCGTTGTAATTGCCAATCCTGATGTAACTGAAATTATCGAAGTGGTTGCAATTGTCAATTCCGAAACGACTGAAATTGCCGACCCTAATGCAATTGCTAACTCTGAAGCGGTTGCAATTACCAACCCCGATGCGACTCAGATTGTCGAGATAGTTATGCAAGCCACAGGAGGGATGAATCCCGAATTGAGAGTTTGCGTCTTGCAGTACAACTTAGAGGAAATCCAAGCAGCCGTAAACCTGCTGCAAATCAGAAGCCAAACAAAGCAAATATCTAACCCTTCTGGATGGATCGTTGACTGTTTGCGAGGTCGTTGGTGGGAACAAACTAACGGTTTTCCAAACTCGAACCCAGCAAATGTTGTTTCGTCTCCAGCTTCAACAGGCTCCTCTCCAGTTCCAAAAAATTCTCCTTCTGCAGATACAACAAGAATAACTGAGGATTATATTGACCCTCACTATATGCCATTAAAAACTCACCAAAAGTTATCCAAACAGTTCCAAGAACTAGGCGAAGAAGCTTTCGCATTGCTAGGTATTCAACAGCAAATTTACTTGCAGTGGATGCAGCGGTTTCCTCAGCGAGCAAAACAAATTCTGAGCAAATTGTCTACTACTTAGCTATTTATAGCCTTGTTCAGAAATATAAGGTACTCATGGGCATAGGGCATAGGGTATAGGACTCCGTGGGGTATCCGCTCAATAAATCGGGGTAAATCGCTCAATGATGAGCGTCAAACATCCCAAAATCGTTCCAAAAGCAGTAGTCTACCCCGAGTTATTGAGCGGATACTCCGTGGGTATACCTCACTTTTTTGAGAAAAGCCATAGCTCAATACGGTTTACTTAGCGCTTTTTTAGGAATTTCATCTGACGATTTTCTAAGCAATATAGACATTTTTTGCAACTCAGATTCTTCTTAAGTAAACCGTATTGGGCCATAGCTTAGTTGTGAAAACAGTGATTATCCAACCTATCTAGACAGCTTTTAATCCTTTACACAACTTTTTCGAGGCGTTGCTTAATCAGGGTATGAAAATGAATAACTTGAAAATTCAGAAGATTGACTGATTGATTGACTCGCTTGCTTCATTTTTTCACATTGAGTTGCTCATACATTAAATCAGCAACGCCATTTTCCCACAGTTCAATTAGCAACAAAATCAAAGGAGAATACCAGACATGGCAGTCAGTTTAGTTGACAAAATTATGCCGAGCAATATTGATGCAGAGGAAGCAGTTTTAGGCGGAATTCTGATCGATCCAATTGCCATTAAAAGAGTCGCAAATATTCTACATCCCGAAGCATTGGCAATTACAGTTCACCAACATATTTATCGGGCCGCTTTAGCGCTGCACTCTCTAGATCAGCCCACAGATTTGATGAACATCACTACCTTCCTCGACAACCACAACCTGCTGGAAGTAGTAGGAGGTCTAACCAAACTGGTAATGCTCGTAGACCGGACTGTTTCAGCCGTCAACATCGACCAATATGCTTTGCTAGTTGTGGACAAGTTTGTCCGGCGCGAACTCATCAAAGCTGGTAATGACATCGTACAGCTTGGCTACGAAACTTCCAGCGAATTAGGTGCGATACTAAATAAAGCCGAGGAAAAGATTTTTGCCCTCAATAAGTACAAAGAAGAGCGACAAAAAGCTATTCAGCCTCTCTCGGAATACTGCGGGGAGCTTTGGCGATATCTAGATGAAATTGAGGAAGAGCGCTTGAAGACTGCTAACTACGTTCCTGGAATCAGCACAGGGTTTTACGACCTCGACGACCTACTGGGAGGGGGATTTTACCGAGGTGAATTGATTGTCATAGGAGGTCGCCCCGGCAGCGGCAAAACAGCTTTGGCTTGTGCCCTTGGCTACAACATTGCTTCCCTTCCCACGAACGGTCGAGTTTTGATGTTTTCGATGGAAATGCCAGGTCGGGACTTGGCAGCGCGACTAATAGCACTTGAGAGTGGGGTGTCGGTGAAAGATATCAGGAAAGTTAACCTAGCTGGTAAGTACGAAGTGCTAGCTTCGGCTTTAGGGAAAGTTAGCGATGCTGATTTTTGGATAGACGAAAGTTTGGAACCATCTCCTTTGGAGATTCGTTCCAGAGTTAGGGAGTTTGTTTGTGAGCGCGGCCCCTTGGGTTTGGTAATTGTTGATTACTTGCAACTGATGGTGAATTCGGCGGATGAAAATGTTGTCAATAAAATCAGCGAAATTACCCGACAGATGAAGATTTTGGCTCGCGAGGTTGATGTACCTGTTTTGTTGCTTTCTCAGCTTAATCGGGGAGTAGAGGCTCGCACAAATAAACGTCCGAGTTTATCGGATTTGCGTGGCTCTGGTGGAATTGAACAGGATGCGGATGTTGTCCTTGGAGTTTACAGGGACGACTATTATAATCCTGATTCTCCCGATCGGGGAACGGCTGAAATTATTGCGTTGAAAGGACGGAATAGCGGAACGGGAACGGTTAAGTTGCTGTTTGATGCTAAATGCTGTCGGTTTCGGAATATCTATAAACTTGGGCAATTGGCAGGGTGACAAAGCCTTTGGACTCACACTCAGCTAAGTAGGTAAGAGCCTCACACCTACCGCTTCGGAGGTGTTGAGAGGAATACCGCGTTCATTGCGGTGCGGTAGGTGAATTATGTTCGACGCGGGAATCTGCCAGCGCCGCAATGAACTATCTCTCAGGCAATGAACGAATGAATTCCCGAATCACGTCCGTTTTGTTTCGTTTCGCCCGTTTGCAGTAATCGTCGAGCATTTTCTTCTCTGATTTTGGTAGTCGAATATTGATGGAATCGTCATACTTCATGCGTTGCACCGTAAAGCAATATGAGTTACAATTGTAGAATGAAATACACCTACCAGTACAAAGCACTTCCGACAACTGAACAGAAGCTAGAGTTAAATCTCTGGTTGCGGATTTGCCAGTACTGGTACAACCGTCAGCTAGGGGACAGATTCGATTGGTGGGAGATGAATCGCTCACCCGTTGACGCTTGCCCACTGGTGACGGCGCTTCCTGAGTTGCGAGACAAGCCCAACTATTACAGCCAGAAAAAGTATCTACCAGGACTCAAGAAAGAGCCTGTCATCGTGCAATGGTCGGGTGAAGAATTGGACTTATCGCGAGTTCCAGCAAACACATTACAAGAAGTCTGTAAGCGGGTTGACAAATCGTTTGAGCGATTCATCGCGGGTGACAGCGCTGGGAAACGAAGCGGTAGACCCCGATTCAAGGCTCAATCCCGCTTTCGTTCGTTTGTGATTGAAGGTGCTGGTCTTGAACTGCATTCATGCTCTGTGGGCGGCAAATACCTGTATGTGAAAGTCCCCAAGATTGGATTGATCAAGGTTCGCTCTCCCCGTCATTTACCCGATGGTGCAATTCTCAAGCAGTTACAATTCATCAAGAAAAATGACGGTTGGTTTGTGAATCTGCGTTTAGAAGATGAGTCCGTACCTGTTTGCGAGAGCGACATTATCCCAACGTGGGAGAACTCGCTAGGAATGGATGCGGTGTTGCATGAGGATGATTACCTAGCCACATCTGAAGGGGTCAAACTGCCGTCGCTCAAAGTGTTGCGAAAGAGTCAAAACAAGCTCACTCGCATCTCACAGAAAAGAAATGCACGTAAACGTGGATCTAAGGCACGTCGCAAGCTGGCAAAACGTGAAGGTAAACAGCATCAAAAGATTGCGAGATGCCGTAAAGACTTCCAATACAAAACCGCTCACAAATTGGTGAGAACAGGTAAGAAAGTTTTCTTTTATGAAGACCTGAATCTTAAAGGTCTCTCAAAGCGTAACGCCCCAAAACAAGACAAAACCGGGGCATTTATTCCAAACGGGCAAGCTTCTAAATCAGGACTCAATTTGAGTTGGTCTGATGCCGCGTTTGGTCAATTCTTTCAACTGCTCGGTCACATAGCTGGAAAAGCTGGAGCCGTCGTGATTGCAAAGAATCCTGCTTACACGTCTCAACTCCTGAGCTATCGGGATGAAGTGATTTTCACCGATTGCAGCATTCGTGAGTATTGGGATGAGGATCTAAAACTCTGGGTTGATAGAGACGTGAACGCCGCTATCAACGTCCTGAGAGTAGGGCTGGATATGTTCCCTACTATAAAACGCCGTAAAGGTGGCATCATGATAGTTGGTTCTATTACTGATGATACCTCTAAGGAAGTTCTCCACATTCTCCGAATGTCTGAGAAGCCTACTCCATACCCGCTAGGGTTGGTGTAGGAGATGTCACCAGCCTAATCTGTACTTCCTTGAAAATTGTTAGACAGGGCTTTTTTCTTGTTGGTGCAAAGATTCGGCAAATTCACGAAGTTGGGCAAGCGCTTCTTCTGATAAGTTTTCAAGCATTGAATTTAGCTGCTTTTTATTACCATTTTCGGGGCTGCTGGTGGCGAGAGATTGTGTCGGCATCAAGCGAGGATTCACGCTGTAAAAAATCTTCAAATAGCTGAAAAAATGTATCAAGCGCTTGGGATTCATCTTCTGAATAAAAAAGGATAATTCGCGCCCAAGATTGAGTAGATTGCTGGTTAAATTGCTTTTCTATCCAGTCTTGAAATTCGGCAAATTCTTGTTCCTGTTCAGTAACAGGAATTGCGAGTTGGCGGCAGGCAAAAGTGTAACCATCTAAAAAAGCTTGCAGACTAAAGATAGAACGCTTGCCTAGATAAAGGGCGGGTCTACTTTTGATTTTATCTAAAAGCTGATAAAAATTTTTGTCTGCTGTAATTGATCGTGTAGCTTGAGGATCTTTCCAGGCATATTCTTTGAGGGAGGGGGGTTCCGAGGGTTTTTCTCCTTGGTTAAATTCTGCAAGGAGTTCAAAAAAGTAAGGGAGCACCACAGAATGATTGATCCTATAATGACCCAAAGATAATTTCAGTGTGCAGCGTATCTTATGTCTCTAAAATCTATCATGAAACTGACCG
>NZ_JAEQDD010000137.1:0-12809 GCF_020737885.1 Microcoleus sp. PH2017_34_RAT_O_A
GTAAGGCTAACACTGCATAATTTCAGCCCAAAAGCGTTTGGCTTCCAAGTTTTCACAACTGATAAAAAAATCCGACCCACATCTGCGGAATGTGGGCTATAACTCAAACAAGAATACTTTGTTCAAACACGCACCGAATTTCATCTACAACTTTGCGATCGCTCAAATCACGATGCCACCAGTGGCTACAGCCATCTTGACAATATTTATCGTACCTGCGGGCATCAGCAATTGCTAATAAACTGATTAATAGAAAAAAGGTTTTGATAAATTCTGAGGACGGCAGTTTCAAAAGCTTTGCCATTTGTTCTTTTAATCGCCCTTTGCTCAGCAATACGCAAGGAGTGTAAGTTGTGCGAAGTTTTGATTTAGTAATAGCTAGGCAAACATCTTCTTCTCGCGCCCCTGCTTGGATGGTCATGTAGGATAGCCGCTGCAATATTTCCTGCTGGCCTTGGGTTGGGAAGCTTAGAAACCAGTTTTTTGCATCTTCTTGGCTAATTAGGGCTTGTTGAATTTGATTGATTGTAATTTCATCGGTTAGATTCATTAAATAAAATTTTAGTTTCAGCCATCTGTTGATTTGAGTTTGCCGGATGCTTTTGCTTGGTCGATCGCATCTTGAATCAGAAGGTAGACAAAGTTGGAGATCGATCGCTTTTCGATATCGCACAACTTTTCTAATTCCTTTTTAGCCTGTGTTGGCAAAACCACTGAAATCCGCTCGCTGTCGCTCATGCCTTGCAATCTGTTAGAAGTTTCTCCTATTGTGCCATTGTTCAGTCCTGGATGCACCATCGACCGATCCAGGGGCAACCACGGGGGGTTTGCCCCTACTTTCACTATAGGTGGGTTCTGCCTAAGTCCTGTGTTGTTTCGGCAACGAGTGCCTAACATCCGATTTGAAGTGGTGTTTGATTTACCGCATCCTCAAGGATAATTTTCTTGAGAAACGGTGTTTGATTGACTGACAGTTCACTTTGGGGCGATCGCACTTTTGGAGATTAAGGGCGATCGCACTTAATTAACAAATAGCCGAAGCAGGCGCAATTTCGCGGAGTGGCATCAGGAATTCTTGCTTTTCTTCGGGGGTGATATAGCCGCCATTTAGAGCCATTTCCATGAGTTGTTCGACAAATCCCTTTAACTCAGTTATAACTTGAGTTTTATTCAGTTCAAAGTGTTGATTTCTGGATTTTAGGGTAAAGTGGTTTGGAGATAAATATCCAAATTCTTTGAAATTACAACTAATTTTATCGTTGGTTAAGGGCTGCAATTCAAAAGTAAGGCACACACTTTCAACAAATTCTATTTTGATGGGTTTGCCTTGAGATAACTCACTGAGTTTTTTGGGGAGTTCATCTTCTAGGAGCATACATATATCGGGGTCTAAAAAAAGTTTGATTTTTTGTTCACCGATTTCTATTGAAACTGGGCGATCGCATTCAAAGCAAAATAGTTTCAGCCCTAATTCAAAATGCGAAAGTTCTCCTAATGAGTCATCTGGTGCATCAGCATATTTTTCGCCATTAGGTTCTTCTAGGTGGATTGTAAAATTGCTATAGTTATTCATCTTCATCGCTCCTATCTAATGGCGAGAGGCTTTATTTGATTGGTTTAATTTCGGCTATTGGTCGATCGTCTTGCAAGAGTACCAATATATTACCCTCTTGGATGAGTTTAATAAAGCTCGACAGATCCCTCTGAATTTCATCAATATTAATGTCGATCGCAGTTGCGCCGGAAATAACTGACTCAGCATGGGAAGATAAAGGAGGGGATTCATTAGCAACTATTTCGCGCAGCAAATGCGTACATAAATCCCGATTTTGAGAATGGGTAGAATGTAACATCTCGCCATATAAACTCCGGGCTAAATCCTGATTGAGAATTCCATAAAGTAGAATCATTGTCCATTCTTTAGCATTCACAATCATTCTGTCTATGCTATCAATAAACGCCTGCAACTGGTCTTTTAGCTCAAAAGACTCCAGAAAATGAATGAGACCATACATGACTTCATGTTGTTCGCATCTGTCATCTAAAACTAGATAAAGTGTTGGCAAATATTCGCTGTTAGGATGTAGGGCAAGTTCGGCTAAAGCGAAGTCAAAATTCATTGCTTCTTCATCAGAGCGGATGAATTTATTAGCATTTAATGTTTCTATTAATTGAGTAACGTTCATCTTATGTCTCCCACTTTATCAAAAGTACCCGACCATGCCAGTGAAAAAGGGTTCGCTATTTTAATTAAATCATGGAAGATTGCTTTTGGTGAATGGGAGGCGATCGCTCTTTGGGAAATGGGAGGCGATCGCCCGCCTTTTGGGGCAAAGTGATTAACTTGGTTCTTTAAAAGCTTCTAAACCCGCACGCAATACACTTGCTACAGGATGATTGATCGCTTGCATTAATGCCTCAACACTCATCGCTTGAATTAAACTAACTACTCGCTGTTCTAAAGTAGGGTCGCTTTTTATTTGTTTTATAGCCTCTTCTGCTACAACTGCTTTTTCGCTCAGAGTCTCCGTTGGGTAATTTTGTGCCAGTTGCTCTAGCAATTTCTGAATTTCTGCTGCTGCTTCAGCTAGATTTTGCTTTTGTTCAGGTGAGTAATTGTGGATAGTACCACCTACTTGCTGAGAATTTATATTCTGAGAGTAGCCAACACCTATTGATGCTTGACTTTGATTGATTTTGGGTTCTGACATAATATCTCCGTAGCCATAGCTAATTATTGTTTTCATTATATATCTTACCACCTACTTGCCGAACACTAATGCTCCCAGAGTATCCAATACCAATTGAGGAGCCACTTTGGTCAACATTGATAGAATTGTCTTCTATATTAATTACGTAAGTTTTTTCTTCATTGCTATCTAAAATTTTATATAATTCTGAAACTACTTCTTCTAATAATTTTTCACTGGTGATATTTTTACCACTGGTGAGTAAAAGATTTGCTTTATCTCCTGAAATGAAAGATACTTCAATCAAATACTGGGTTGTGATTACTTTGATTGTTTTGGGTATAAAAAAATTATAACCTAAAGCCAGTATAATCATTGTGACAATTACTATTAGCCATATTCTTTCGCTTTCTTTTATTAAGAAGAATAATGCTGCCACATACATACAAATCAAAACCTCAAATGGCACTCCTTTTTTATTTCTTGTTGTCTCAGTAATTTGAGCTTCAGTGACTCTAAAACCGGTAATGTTACGAATTAAATAAACAGCATTTCCCAATCTCACTGCTTTTTTGCTGAAGTATAGTTTAGAGCCTGTGAGTAAAGGAGTGACCCCTTGATTCTGAGACGAAGCCATAATTTCAATCTTTCAATCTGCTTATCAACCCCAAGAAGAGATGCTACAGCCTCTTGTTTATATATCAGGGGCTAATCCACAAAATTATGCAAAAACCCAGAAAATAAATTAAAAAAATTACCAGCAGCACCCGAAACTAGAGTCAAACCCAGAAAATTACCAAAATTCAGCCCTACTCCCCTGTCGGGTCGCTAACTGCCATCAGTAATAACTCAAAAGCCCTGCCACAAACTTTTTGACTTGTAAATTGCACCATGTACAGTTGAGCTTTCAAGTATAGTAAGCTAAATAACACTGGTTGCAAACTGATATACATCAGGAATTATGTTAGAATCGCATCAGGAAATTTACACACACCAATCTATGGCATCCACAAACGATCGCTTCGTCGAAGCAGAAAGCCGCTGGGATCTCAAAACTCTGTACGCAGACTTAGCCGCCGTTAAGGGAAAGCCTCTCACCCCCGTTGAAAAGCTGCACCTGCGGGGGTTGCTTTGTGGCAACAGTCCCGCTGAAATCGCCGAAAAGCTGCAAAAGAATCCCAAGGGTGTGGAAACTGACCTGTGTGCCACTATTTATAGATACGTTAAAGGCTTTGTCGGTAAAGGGATTGAAAAGATCGAAAATTGGAGAAATATTGCTGAATGGCTTGAGGATGCTGGATATAAAACTAAGCCACCTGCTAAATTTGCTGTTAAAGACAGTTTATCTGACAATACTAAATTTAACGTAACTAATATAACTTTTGAAAACAATCAAATAACAATTGATGTTTTCCTACAAATAACTGTACCGCTACCTTCTGAACTTTCAATACAAAACTTAGACCTCAACGATAACAACGCTAACTAATCAAATTCGCGACGAACTAGCGATTGCGATCGATAAATAGTAGTAGGTATTGCTAGTGCCACGTAACGCATCAGTCATAGATTAGAATAGAATAGAGACAAACGTGCAATCCCCCCGAACTGCAATAAAACAATAGCCAGCCGATATTTACCTATGAGTATCACCCTCACCCCCGAACAAGAACAACTCATCCAGGCCCAACTCGCTAGCGGGCGCTATACCAACGTTACCGAAATCATTGCTGACGCGCTACGGCTGCTGGAAAAACGCGATCGATACAATCGCTGGGTAGAAGAAGTTTGCGCCAAAATCGAAATAGCCGCCACACAACTCGATCGCGGTGAAGGGGTGGATGGTGAAACGGCGATCGCTCAAATCAGAGCCAAATTTCACAAAGCTCGATCGGTATAATCGCCCATGAGCCAATATATCATCTCACCTGAAGCGATATCGCGAACGATAGAATTGAAATTATGAGAATTATCAGAGGCGATCGGGATTTAGAAGCTTTTTTTGAAGACAATGGAGAATAGGTTAGAAATCAAATGACTGAACAAAAACTTGTCAAGTTATCCGATCGCATTGACGCAGGTGTCAAAGCAGCAATTGCCGAAGCGATTGAAAAACACCGCAGACTAGGACAATCAATTAGTATCTGGCGTGACGGTAAAATCGTGACTTTAACTGCTGCTGAGATTCCACCGCTATCCAATAACGACACTGTATAATTAGAATTCCCGTCGTCTATTGTGCTAGGATTCAGTCAGAGCGTCAGTAACTAAAAAAAATGGCAACAATTACCCTTCAAATTCCCGACGAATTGGCTCAACGTCTAGAACCTTTGCAAAATCGATTGCCAGAATTGCTTTGGCAAATTCTAGAATTAACGAAGAATCCCACAACTATCGAGCCGGAAATCAACACTCATAGTGGCGATATTCCCGCAGTTTATCAAGAAGTTCTTGATTTTTTGATAAAGAGTCCAATTCCACAAGAGATTGTTAATTTCAAGGTTTCACAACAGGCTCAGATACGCCTACAAATTTTGCTTGACAAAAACCGCGAATCGATACTAAATCCAATGGAAATAGAAGAATTAGATGTTTGCGAGCAGCTAGAACATCTGATAATTTTACTAAAAGCAAGAGCCTATTCAGAGATTTGATAAATGACTCCTACTTCCATATCGATAAACAAGGCTAAGAACAACGCTATTTAAATTATGAGAATTATCAGAGGCGATCGGGATTTAGAAGCTTTTTTTGAAGAGGATAGAGAATAGGTTCGGACATTCACAATTATAATGGATTTGCTCGATACTATTTTAGATTTTGGCGATAGACAATCTAGATGTACGATAGCTTATCTACTTCTATATCGCTCTAACCCAAAATAAAATCAACGCTTACTTCAAACTCAGGAAAAGCTAGCGGCGCAACCATTTCTCCCCGCTCAAACTTTTGCATTGAAGTATAGCCATTTGCCGTCGGACAACGGTAAACTTCTAAACAATTCACCTCAAGATCCCACAACCATACTTCTTGAATACCAGAACGAGCATAGTTAGGAACTTTCACATTGCGATCGAAATCAACAGTGCTATCAGAAACCTCAACTAACAACAAAACTTCAGATGGTACTGGATGTGCAGTAGCGTAGTAGTCAGCGCGAGGTTGTAGCAATACAATATCCGGTTGAGGTTCTGTACGCTCACTTAACTGAATTGGGTTTTGAACATCCAAAATAGCACTTTCTTCTGGAAGTTGGCGAAACTGTCGGATCAGTCGCCGTACACAAGTTGCATGACGAGTACCAATTGCAGCCATTTGAACGATCTCTCCTTCTATCAATTCTACTCGGTCATCTTCACCCAAAATGCCAGCCTCACCCATTAGGTGATATTCTTGCACTGTAAATAGCCGTCTTTGCATTTGAACAGACATAACTATTCTCCTTATTCGGCAGTTGTATAAACTTTATCATTATTGCCAGTAAGCTTCAACCTACTCGCCGATCGCCCTAACTCAATCACCATCAACTAATTACTCGATCGCACAGTCAGCACTTGCGGCGGCGTCGCATCCGGCGGATACAAGAAATCCACCTGCACCAAACGGCGTTCCCCCGGCTTCATATTCACATTTACCAAAGCTTCCCCCTGCTGTCCCCGGCGCTGCACAATGTGAATGTAGCGCGTCAAAGTCTTCCCCCCATCATCATTAAACATCACCCGCAGCGTACCTCGGAAAAATATCCGATTTTCCGGAGGATCGTAAAACGTAAGTCCGGCCGATTCTTTATTTGCTTTAATCGGTGTTTGCATTCTAATGCTCACAGCTTGCGACTCGCGAGACTTGTTATAAAGTGGAAAAGTTAAATTGTATTGAATCCCGTAATTACCGTGAGCAAAATAAGCAGTATCTGGATAGCGAGCTAACATTTTAGCGCTTTGAATTTGACCAGTCCCAAAAGTACCAGTATCAGTAGTGCTCAGAGCATAAGAAAATGACTCGCCGCGATTGGGAATCGTTAAATAATCGGTTCGCGAATTGTCAGTAATTTTAGCTTTCCACTCGGAACCTTCAGCGACTCCGGCCACGCGCCCGTAAATTTTTTGCAGTGGATTTTCGCCTCTGGGAGTTGGTGCTAAATCTCTCGGCCCAGCTAAACCTTTCGTGTTTAAAATATTTTCCCATTGTTCCAAAGTCGGATATTGCTCGACTCCTTCTTTAGTTTGAGGAGCAAACATAGCTAAACTAGCAACATAAACCGAATTGCTGCTCGACACTCGCATTAAAGTCGATCGCCCGTTAGAAGCAGGCGTCACAGTCCCCACAGGTATCGGCAAATTCATCAGCATTCGGCTCTGCTTGCCCGGAATCTCGATCGCAGCAGGCAAAATGGCTTGTCTGTGCCCCCGCAGCACATCGCTGGTGATGCGGCTGCCAGGCCCCGCAAACACAGTGCCAAATCGATTTTCTAAATATGACGGCAAATCGACAAACAAAGCATCCGGGCGAGTTAAATAAGTCGCTCCTTGCAGGATATTTAAAGTAACAGGTTCCGAGTTGGGATTGTGGACAATTATGCCTTGAAATAAGGTGCGAGTTTCGGCACGATTTTTAGCTTTGGCGATGTGGTGGGCGAAGATGTCAAATCGGCCTTTGAAGGCAAAGTTTAAGTGTGCAGAAGGTACTTGTTTGGCTTCCTCGGGAAATGTGGAGAGCAAAATGCCTTCGGTTTGTACAACTTCCGGGCTGTTACTGTTGAAAACGGGGATGCTGTCGAGTTTTCCCGGCAAAACGCGCACTTGCTGGGGCACCGTCACAGTTTTCAGCGGGCCGGTTGTCTGCGGTTGTGGTGGTAAATCCAGTTCGTTTTCCGGTAGCGGGACTTCTCGCTGAATTTGGATGACTTGTTGACTCGGAGGTTTCGGGATTGCTTGAGCTAAGGGTAGAATTGGTAACAAAAACATAGCTGTGAGCGCGTTTAACTGAACTTGCAAATTGCTTTGACGCAAAGCAATCGACACAAAACTTTACCACAACTAGGTTGACATTTCCTTGAGTTTGGGAATTTTAGGTCAATTTTTGCGGATATAGTCAAATTTAGGACAAATTTTCAATGACGATAATTTTAACCAACGACGACGGCATTGATGCTCCGGGGATTCAGGCACTTTTGCAGGCTGTAGAGGGCAAGACAATTATGGTGGCCCCTCAAGGGCAACTTTCGGGCTGCGGGCATCAGGTGACTGCTCACAGTCCGATTCATGTCGATCGGCGATCGTCCGTCGAGTATGCTGTAGGAGGAACACCCGCAGACTGCGTGCGGATTGCTCTCAATCACGTTTGTCCAAAACCGGATTTGGTACTTTCCGGGATTAACGCCGGCGGCAATTTGGGCGTTGACGTGTACATTTCAGGTACAGTTGCTGCGGTGCGGGAAGCAGCTATGCACGGTATTCCTGGCATCGCAATTTCCCATAGAATTAAAAGGCCGCTGGAAATTGACTGGGATGTCGCGACTCGCTGGACATCGCGGGTGTTGGCCGATTTGCTGAATCGCGAACCAAAGCCGGGGTGTTTCTGGAATGTGAATTTTCCGCATTTAGCGCCGGGAAGTGCGGAACCGGAAATTGTGTTTTGTCGCCCTTCAACTCAGCCGCTGCCTGTGGTTTACCGCCAAGAGGGAGAATACTTTTATTATGTCGGAGAGTATGGCTCGCGCGATCGAGCGCCGGGGACTGATGTTGAGGTGTGTTTTGGCGGTAATATTGCTGTGACTGAGATATCTCTGTGAGCGGATTAGGTAGGGTGGTTTTATTCTCATACCAAAAGTATCGCTCAAAGGTCGGCTCGCCCTTGCCCCAAGGTATGTAGTTGCGCTTCAGCGCTCTTAGCTCATATTAGGAAATAGCGCTTTCATCGCAACTACGTACTTCAGATGAAAGGTTCTTAGCTTATATTAGGGAAAAGCGCTTTCATCGCAACTACGTACCTCAGATGAAAGCGTTCTTAGCTTATACTATAAAGAGCGCTGAAGCGCAACTACGTACCTAAGATGAATGGTTCTTAGCTTATATTAGGAAATAGCGCTTTCATCGCAACTATGTACTTCAGATTAAAGGTTCTTAGCTTATATTAGGAAATAGGTCTGAAGCGCAACTACGTACCTAAATTGTATGACGACAATAAAACCGCCCATATAGCCTAAATATAATATCCTATGGCTAAATTACCATGATAAACCCATCTGATGATTGCGAGCATTCTCTGCGGATATGATTTAATAATAAACCCGTTTTCAGATGAGCCGAAAACGGGATATTTAAATAGGTTGAAACTTGAGAGGAATGACAATCAAACAAAATTAATCGCCATCCCGAGAATGGCAGCTATCTCTCCTTCTGACCGTCCCTGCTACCAAAATTTTTATTGTCATCCTTCGGCTTAGCAACACCATCAGGTTGTTTTTTTGGCTTTTTGACTTCTTTGTTGCTTTTTCTTTCTTTTGACATAATCATTCCTCAATTTTGACTCAAAAAACATCGATAGAAACCTCTGCCTAACTGCAAGTAAAAGGAGTTGCCCGACAGACAGGTGCGATATCGTGTTCGGTCAATTAGCCTTAATAGAATAAGTTTGTAGTCAGGACTTAATTCTTCAGCATTTTCTGAGGACTTAACCCACTACAAACTTATTTTACAGTGTTTTCAGCGGACACGAGTTTACTTGCTGTTAGTATCGTATCATCTTTGGTAGATTATAAACTATGTTTTGCACTCCTAGCATCTACTCTTAGGCATATCCATAAATTCCTCATGTGTAGAATGTCGGAAATTACTTTATTTCCTAGAGTTTGTAGCATCAACGTTCCACTCACCCGATTAATTTCGCGACTCGCAAAGCAGAGGTAATCGCTCCTTCGTGCAAGCCATCTCCCAAATAAGCTCCCGCATGATAGGTATGATTCTCGCCATTAGTCTCGATAATTTCATCTCGATATCGGAAAGACTCCACTGTATATAATGGTGTGTGATGTTTCTGAATGTGAATAATTTGCTCTTTTGCAATCAATTCATCCAGATGAAAAGCTAAACTGTACTCTCGCGGCGATGTGATGCCGCAAAGCTGATTCAAGCTTGCATTGTAGCCCCATCCCTTGTCCGTCTCGAAAAAATCGAATTCCGATAACTTGCGAATACCGTAGCGATCGTACATCGAAGTATCCGAATGCAGCACAGTCGTGGCATAATTGGGTTTCCAGGCCGCAAACCGCTTCGTTTCCGCCTCCGTCGGGTCAGCCAACAGCCTCATCACTTGGTCTGGCGGCATCGCAAACACCACCTTATCAAATTCCTGAGTCTCCCCATTTGCCAGCACAATTTTTACAGCACCAGCACTTCTGAAAATCTTAGCAATCTCCACATTCAGCAGGATATCACCCTTATACCGCTCCAGAATCTTTTCAATGTAAGAATAGACCCCCCCTTTAATCCTCACCCAATTCACCGAAGCATATTCGCGCAGCACCGGCATCGCCAATTCCGCTGGAAAATCGTCGAGCAATTCAAACGGTATCGAGTAGCTGTACATCGTCAGCAACTTCAGCCAATCATTGCGGACGCACGACTTTTTTAAACTATGAGAAAGTGGCATATCGTAGAAATCGTGCTGTTTGGCAAACCGCATTTTTAGCAGAAATCCAGCCGAACGAGCATAGAGACTGTCGAGTTGCAAATACTCAATCAAGCGTTGCATTCCCGTAAAATTTTTTTGAATAGCAACCGCTGACAAAAAGTGACCGCCATCTTTAAAAAATAGCGATGAACCAATCTGCACGGGTTCTAATTCAACGCCTAGCTCCTGCATTAAAGCCGCGAAATTGTAAAACACAGTGGGAAATTCTAGCACCCCATTTTCTAATATTTCATTGCACTCAGATTGATTGGGCAAAACATTTTTATTGAGCGTCCGAATGTGTCCGCCTAAAATCGGCTGACTTTCCAACACAGTGACGTGGTGTCCCTGTTTGTTGAGCCAGTAGGCTGTAGCCATACCACTAGCTCCGCCCCCAACAATTGCAATTCTCATGGTTCTCTCCTAAATTGATAGAGTGGAACATTAATCATCGAATGCTTAAGAGCTTAAAAAAAGAAGGTATGTAGTTGCGCTTCAGCGCTCTTTATAAATATTAGGAAAGAGCGCTGAAGCGCAACTACGTACCTAATTCGTCTGACGACAATAAACCGCCCTACCTAACTCCTCTTAATAAGGGGGGGGCTAGAAGCTGTTTCTAGTTTTCTGGCTGGTTGGATGTAATGCCCTTTTTATTTCTTAGTCTGCGGAGGTAGACTTCGTTTCACAACTAGCGATTTCCATCGCCGAGTAACGAATTTCTCTTAGCCTAAAATCGCATCGCCGGACAAACGTTGATAAAGCAGCGCCCCCGTCCAAAATGTCGGTGCAAAGCCTGGATAGCCCGAGGATGCGTTGCAGAAATAGAAATTGTTGAGGGATGTTTCGTGATTTAGCCGATCGACTCCCATGTTTTTCGGCGTCAGGGTAGAACCGTAGGAATTGCCGTTGGGACACCAGCAAAAGCGCTCGTTAGTGGTAGGACTTCCGGTAATATGAAAAATCATGTGTTTGCGGAAATCGGGAACATAGTGTTTTTCAACTACGTCTAAAATTGAGTCGAGAATCTCTTGTTTTTTCTGCCTGTAAGCTTTGCGGTCGGTCTCCCAAAGTTGTTTAAAATAACTGTAGTTAGCCACAGTCAGAAATTCTACAATTTGACAACCTTCGGGACAATCGGGCCGCGCTTCGGTGAGTAAAGTCGGCGTTGTAATCGCAAAACTCGGACGAGAAAAATCATTTTTGTCATACATTTGAGCAAAAGCTTCATTCAGATCCAAATGTTCGGAATGAAACGTATTCCACTTGCCAAAGCCGTAGTCTCGCAGGTCGATATCTTTGACAACGCAGTACACCATGTAGTTGGATGCAGAATACTCATAATCAAGTTTCCGCCGCACTGTTTTTGAGAACAGTTCCTGACCAATCATCTTGGCTGCTCTTTTGGGGTCGAGGTTGCAAATCACCGTGTCGCCCGTGAATTTATGGGTTTGATGCGTTGTCAAATCCATCGCTTCAACTCCCGTGACAGTTCTATCTGTCAGTCTGAAATTCGTGACTTCATGGTTTAGTAAAACTTTCCCGCCGTTGGATTCAATGACTTTAACTAAAGAATTGATGACATCTTCAAAATGCTGCGTCGGATAAAATGCACCTTCTTGATAGCCTCGAAACAAAGCAATCCAAGCATAGAAAGACAACTGGTTCGGAGGTAGCAAAAAGTCCGGCCATTGCAGGGCTAATAAAGTTTGGGCGCCTTGGGGGAGTTGGAATTTATCAAAAACATCCTGAAGCGTGCTATTGAGGTGTTGGACGGCGCAGAATACGTCACCGAAATTTTTGAGCAATTCAATTGGTTTGACGGGAGGAGCGAGTTTTCTGAGTCCTTCGCCAGTTTTTTCGACTTCGTTGACGAATTTGCGAATTCTCTCGCCCGCTTCGGGAAACAGCGCCGACAATCGCCGGATCAATTCCTCTGCTTCCGAGGGAATATCGAGGGCGTACCCAGGCATTCTCATGTGGTCGAAGCCATTCGGATCGTAGCGCTCAAAGGTGACATCGCGATCGAGATTGAGTTTTTTGAGGACTCGATCGACTGTATGTCCTTCGCCGCAGTCCCAAACGTAGTGGAATTGGGCATTAAACGTGTATTTTTTGGCCATTGTAAAGGTGTGGCCAAAGCCTCCGGGATGCTCGTGAGCTTCCAGGATGTGCACGATTTTGCCGGAGTTGGCCATCAAGGCTCCAAAAACCAATGCTGATAAACCACTACCGACGATGAGGTAATCTGTTTTCATGGGATATTTCCTCGATCGATTGAATCGGGCGATCGTTCTATTTTTAGGCTAACGCTCAATTCTGAGGAAATTCTGAAGATGATTTCTTATAGCCCCCCGGCGATTGGAAATCGCGGCTACACAAACGATGTCCACCTCCGTGGACGAAGAAGGTATTCGGAGATGGAAAATTATCAAATAAAATCTTTAACCC
>NZ_JAEQDD010000138.1:0-44112 GCF_020737885.1 Microcoleus sp. PH2017_34_RAT_O_A
CCAGATAAATCGTCTGCCCAATCTTCACAAATGGTTTGTGGAAATTTTCGCTAAACCCACATAGCTATTGGATCATTCTTTTTGTGGAGGCCTCTAAATGCCAATTTAAAGAAATAGTATAAAATAGACCTCTTGCAAAAATAGTTAGGACGATGCTCAAAGCCATCCCACAACAATCTTTTTTCTTGTGGGATGGGCTTCTAGCCCGTCCCAAAATTTGGTTAAAAGGATTTTTGCAAGAGGTTTAATGTAATTTTTAATGAATTTGATACGATCTCAAACACCAAATCAGCTTTTATTGATACTCTTATCTTCAGTCCGCGGAGGCGGACATTGTTTGTGTAGCCCCGAATTCTATTCGGTGGGCTTTATTTGTGAAACATCGCAATTAATTCGGAGGTCTTTATTTGTGAAACAATACCCTTTATTTGTGAAACACTGCGCGATAAACTGGTTCCCCGCGTTTGAGAGTAGCAATTTCTCTTTCAGTGGCTACAGGCATGGGATTTTCTGCTAACCATTCACCGTTATTTGTGCGTTTAAAGCTAGGATGAGATGAAAAGCGATCGCACATTTCGACTTCTACTTCCTCAATATCCGATTGAATAAACACTTCGCCGCCAACAGCCAGATAAGTCGCCAACTCGCCGACTAATTCCTGCTGTACCACCCGCCGCTTGTGGTGCTTTTTCTTGAACCACGGATCGGGAAATTGAATGCTAACTCGCTGCAAAGTACCAGCGGGAAGTGTTTCTAAAATAGGCTTGAGAGAACTATTCGCATTACAAAACAAATAGTGCAGATTTGTCAAGCCTTTTTCGTCCCGCCAAAGATTTGCCTCGTCTACCAGAGGTTCCCGAATTTCTAATCCGAGAAAATTCCAATCAGCTTGTGCTTGCGCCATATGCCACAAAAACCTGCCTCTGGCGCAGCCGATATCTAAATGCAGTGGCAAATTTAAGTCGCTATATATTTTCGTCCAATCTGGGGGACTGGCGGATGTTTGATATCTCATCGATAGGGGATTTACGTGTTCCCGAACTCTAACTCTTGCCAATTTTGCTGTCTCCTGAATGTAATTTTTAACCGCTGATGCGGGCAGATTAACGTTGATTAACGCAGATATTTTTAGAAATGAAAAATCGCTGTCTTAGGATTTTTCATTTCTAATTATTGTATCAAGCTTCTGGTTCAATGCCTGCTGCTCTTAATTGTGCGGCTAGTCGATCGGCTCGCTGTCTTTCCCTTTCCACCATCTCTGCACCCCACAATAACATCTGTCCGCTTTCATCCCACCAGCGCAACCAATATCCGGTTCTTTCAGCCTTTGTTCCCTGCCAAACGCCTAGAAATAACCCAACTCCTTCTATCCAATAATGATTGTTTGCATCCGGCTGCTGTGCTTCATATCTTCCTGATGAATTCAACCGATACACTTCTAGCAATCCTGCCGCAGGCTCAAAAATACCATAGATTGGTACTCGCAGCATTTGCTCGTAAAAAAACCATTTTCCCGGGGGAAAAGTTGGTTTACTTGAATATTCGTCGTACTGATTAGCTGATAAAAACTCCAGCGCGATATCCGGGATTTCTCCTTCTAAGTTTGGGGTGTAACTGCGGCGAATTTCGGGGGCAGCAAGCGGTTGTACGTTGCGGGCATAAAACCAATCTGGCGCTTTGGTAACTAGCTTGTCGTTTAATGTCGCGCACACACACATATTCGGCGCAACTAAGATTCCCTCTAACAATAGTCCGGCAATTTCTAGGATTTCGCGCAGGGCGGCGGCGAGTAATGGTTGGTCGATATTTTCCACTGGTTCCTCGTCTAAGATGAAATCGTCTGGCAATTTTTCCCAGGTAATTTTTATGTCGGCTGTACTTACTGTCATAATATTTTACCTCTTAGCAAAAAATAGATTCAGCCTCCCCGCCATCAAAACTGTGCTGTTCCAGGTAAACTGTCAACTGTCAACTGTCAACTATCAACTGTTTACTGAGACTGCTGGAGTGCGGTTTGCAATACTTCCTTATGAAAGAGCGATCGCCCTACAATAAATTTTATCCTGTCTGGCGATAGTGCGGCGCCGTTGGCATAGTGATCCATCCAGGTTTTGCTGATTAAATAGGGATCTTCGGGCAATTCTGATAATAAGTATCCCGGCATTTCTAACTCGTCCATCAATTGGCTAACTTTGGGATCGTAGCTGAGGGCAAAACAGCGACATTCTTCGGATGCTGCCATAATTAAACTGTGGTAGCGCATCCCGATCGCCATTTCGACTCCCCGGAACACTCCTTTCAACTTTCTCGGATCGTCTAAACTAAGGATGCGGCTCCTTTTCGGCAGCGCTTCGTGCAAATGTTTGGCAATTTCTAAGTCGTGGGAAGCTTGGAAAGGCAGCAGCAAAATTAAGGTGCGAGTGGCTTTTTGAAAGTCAACTAAAGCTTGAGTTAGGATTGACAAACGGGCGGGTGTTAGTGTAGAGTGCGATCGCAAACAAACCGCAACTCTCGGCGACGGCAAATCCCACAAACCGGAGACGGGGGAATTTTCCAAAGCCCACACTGGATCGGGCGCTAATGTAAAGGGAATTTGCCAATCTGCAAGTATGGTAGCTGAGCCTTTATCGCGCACGCTGACGGCTGTGCATCCACCAAAACACCGCTGAGATAATTTACGAGTAATCTCACGATTTAAAGGGCCAATTCCCTGGGCCCAAGCAACAGTTTTTAAGCCCATCTGCTGCGCTAATCCCATCAAGCCACCATAGTAAAAAGGGCTGACAAGGCTGGTACTGTCTTGGATTAAACTACCGCCACCCCAGATTAGGGCGTCAGCGCTGCGGAGTGTATCGAGGACACCAAACGCATTCATGCGATCGCGCGCAGCTACTCCGTACCGCTGATTTGTCTCGACGGGATTGCCAGAAAGGACGATCGGCGTCACCCCATCTGGTAACATTTGCAGTAGCGAAGCCAACAGCGCCTCGTCGCCACCGTTGCCTTTACCATAATAGCCGCACAAAATTGCTCGCATTTCTACTCTTTTCTTGGTTTATGATGGGAATATAAATATTACAATATCTGAATTGTTGCGATCCATAAATTATTTTAACAGTCAACAGTTAACAGTCAACAGTTAACTGCCTGAAACAACTAAATACATCTTTCAACTTATTTCACAATACAAAAAATGCACGCTTTGTCAATTCCAACCTGGATTATTCATGTCTCTAGTGTCGTCGAGTGGATTGCCGCCATCTGGTTAATTTGGACTTACGGCGAAGTCACTAAAAACCGAGCTTGGTGGGGCCTTTCTGTCGGAATGCTGCCCGCCCTTGTCAGCGCTATGTGCGCCTGTACGTGGCACTTTTTCGACAACTCCCCAGCCCTAGAATGGATTGTTACCCTGCAAGCTGCGATGACTGTCATCGGTAATTTTACTCTGTGGGCGGCTGCTTGGTGGATTTGGCGATCGGCTCAGCAGTCAGTTGACAGTTGACAGTTGACAGTTGATAGTTGATAGGAAATCAGTCATTACTAACAAACTAAGGAGAAAAATCCTTGAAAAATAGCATTGTTTGGACAACATTGGCAGCTAGTTCACTGTTATTGACAGCCACATCTTTACTTCCCAGTCAAGCTAGTAATACATCCTTAATACTCGCCCAACAACCTAACTGTAAAAGTCCTCAAACGACACTGGATCAGAATGTGTGTTCCAGCCAAGAGTTTCAGGCAGCAGACAAAAAACTCAATCAAGTATATCAGCAACTTCAACCAAAACTCAACAGCAAACAAAAGCAGAGATTGATAGTCGCACAGCGAAGTTGGCTCAAGTTTAGAGATGAATCTTGCGATTATGAAGCAGGTTACTTTGAGGGTGGTAGCGTGGCTCCTTCTATCTACGGTTATTGCAGAGCCAGAGTCACAAAAGAACGTATTAAAGATTTGGAGGGTTATTTGGAACAAGCAAGTTTGTAAAAGTGCGTAGGCGTAAGCCAGGGCGTAGCCATCGCGATCGACAACAACTTACCCATTCTATCATCCATACCACAGCAAACTGATGTATTATGGTGTCATACCCCCCACCCTAAATTATCTTAAAAGTGATAATAAGCTTTGTTTTTTATTTTATCCTTTGACACGCCAATGGTGTAAGATTTAAAATCTAAAATCTACAATATAAAATCGCTATGTCTTTCGTTGGTTTGCACATTCACAGCGATTACAGCCTGCTAGACGGGGCATCTCAGCTACAGCAGCTAGCTGAACGGGCGGTGGAATTGGGGATGCCCGCGATCGCCCTTACAGACCACGGCGTGATGTATGGTGCGATCGAGCTAATCAAAGTTTGTCGAAATAAAAATATCAAGCCCATCATTGGCAATGAAATGTACGTCGTCAACGGCGACATCGAAGTCAAAGTTCGAGGTAGAAGAAAATACCATCAAGTTGTCTTAGCTAAAAATACGCAAGGTTATAAAAACTTAGTAAAACTTACCACAATTTCCCATTTAAAAGGAATGCCCGAAAGAGGTATTTTTGCCCGTCCTTGCATCAACAAAGAACTCCTCAAACAATACTCCGAAGGTCTCATTGTTACCAGCGCTTGTTTGGGTGGCGAAGTTCCCCAAATGATTCTGCAAAACAAGCTAGATACTGCCCGCGAAGTTGCCAAATGGTATAAAGAAGTATTTGGAGAAGACTATTATATAGAAATTCAAGACCACGGTTCCCAAGAAGACCGCATGGTTAATGTTGAAATCGTCAAAATTGCCCGCGAATTCAATATTAAAATAATTGCCACCAATGATTCTCACTATATTTCCTGCAACGACGTAGAAGCTCACGATGCTTTGTTGTGCATCAACACCAACAAACTGATTGAAGAAGAAAAGCGGATGCGCTACAGCGGCACAGAATATCTGAAGTCTGCTATGGAGATGGCGCAACTATTTCGAGACCATTTGGATGATGAAACGATCGAAGAGGCGATCGAAACCACCCTAGAAGTAGCAAACAAAGTATCAAGATACGATCTAACAGGAGAAGCTCGGATTCCCACAATCCCAATTCCCCCAGAACATACCGCCGATACCTATGTAGAAGAAATATCTTGGCTAGGATTATTAGAAAGACTCAAAGCCCGTACCAGAAATGAAATCCCCCCAGTCTACAAACAAAGACTAGAATATGAGCTAAAAATGATTCAGCAGATGGGTTTCTCTGAATATTTTTTAGTGGTTTGGGACTACATGAAATATGCTAGAGACAACAATATTCCCGTCGGGCCAGGACGTGGTTCTGCGGCAGGTTCTTTAGTTGCTTATGTCCTCAATATTACCAACATAGACCCGGTACACCACGGATTGCTATTCGAGAGATTTCTCAATCCCGAACGCAAATCGATGCCAGATATTGATAGCGATTTCTGCATCGAAAGACGGGACGATATGATTAAATATGTTACAGACAAATATGGTACAGACCGCGTAGCGCAAATTATTACCTTCAACAGGATGACATCAAAAGCTGTTTTGAAAGATGTTGCCAGAGTTTTAGGTATTCCCTACAAAAAAGCCGATGAGATGGCGAAAATGATTCCAGTATCGCGGGGGAAACCGGAAAAACTCAAAGTAATGATTTCCGATGCAACACCGGCACAGGAATTTAAAACCAACTACGAAAATACTATTTGTACTAATGCCGAAACTGGCACCGAAGTCCCAGTGCGTCAGTGGATTGACATGGCAATTCGCATTGAAGGAACTAACAAAACCTATGGTGTTCATGCCGCCGGTGTGGTGATTTCTTCCATCCCCCTTGATGAAATTGTGCCCCTGCAAAAAAATGAAAATGGTGCTGTAATCACCCAATATTTTATGGAAGACTTGGAATTTTTGGGGTTACTCAAAATGGACTTTCTGGGACTCAAAAATTTAACGACTCTCCAAAAAACTGTTGATTATGTTAAGCAAACTCAAGATATAACTATCAATGCTGAAGGCTTACCTTCTGACATAGAACGCAGAGCTCAAGAGACATTTACTAGGAACAACAAGTTACCCGGTGATGTAGCAAAGACTTATCAACTATTAGAAAAAGGAGATTTAGAAGGTATTTTTCAGCTAGAATCTTCTGGGATGCTGGATGTAGTAAAAAAAATCAAACCTTCTTGTCTGGATGATATTTCTTCTATTCTGGCGCTTTATCGTCCCGGCCCGCTGGATGCTGGTTTGATTCCACAATTTATCGATCGCAAACATGGTAGAGAAGTCGTTAAATACGACCATCCGCTGTTAGAACCGATTTTAAAAGAGACTTATGGAACGCTTTGTTTCCAAGAGCAAATTATGCGGATGGCTCAAGATTTGGCGGGCTATTCTTTAGGTCAAGCTGACTTGCTGCGCCGCGCAATGGGCAAGAAGAAGGCTGATGAAATGCAGAAGCAAAAGGAAACATTTATTGATGGCGCAACTAAGAATGGTGTCGCTCAAAGAGTTGCCGAAGAGTTGTTCGGACAGATGCTTCAATTCGCGGAATATTGTTTGAGCTATGACACGAAGATATTGACTATGGAATATGGGCCGATGGCTATTGGTAAAATTGTCGAGGAAGAAATTGAATGTACCGTTTACAGTGTTGATAATAATGGCCATATTTATACACAGCCAATTGCACAGTGGCATCGCCGAGGTCAGCAGGAGGTCTTTGAGTATTGTCTGGAAGATGGCTCGATAATTCGCGCGACAAAAGATCACAAGTTTATGACTTTTGACGGTCAAATGCTACCTATTGACGAAATCTTTGAAAAAGGATTAGACTTAAAACAAATCAACTCTAGCTCACATCTATAAAATGTATATAGACTATAGGAAACTAAAATCAGAACACAAGGAACAAATCATTTTAGCTTTTAACCAAGGCATGGAGTGTCGAGAAATCCCTAACTACCTTGGGGTAAGCGAGAGAGCAGTTTCAAGAGTTTTAAAAGAAGCTGACATTAATACTAAGCGACGAAACCGCTATACTTTAAATGAAAGCTATTTTGATATAATTGACTCTCAAGCTAAAGCCTATTTGTTAGGATTGCTAGCTGCTGATGGCTGCGTTACTCAAACTAATTATGTAGCTTTTGAATCAATTGACAAAGAACTCACAGAAATGCTCAGCATAGAGCTACAATACTCTGGTGAAATTAGAATTGTTCAGCCTCAAAATTATGCTCCTCACTACCGAATAAATTTTTCTTCTGAAAAACTGGCAAGCTCTTTACAGGGCTACGGCATCATAACAGGAAGGACTTTTCAGAAGTTACCTATTTTCCTAACTCCAAATATTTAGCGTCTTATGTGTTAGGGTACTTTGATGGTGACGGTTGTGCTTATGCAAACAAAGGTAGGAGTGGCGGTTTAGTCTGCATTGTTAGTTCCTTTAAATTTCCCTGCGAACTAACAAGGCACTTAGGCATGGGTTCTGTACAAGAGCATCAATTTAAAACAGTTTATTATTGGAGAATATTTAGTCGGAAAAATATACAAGCATTCTATGATTTTGTGTATCAGTATCCCAGATTAGGTTTACAACGAAAAAAGACTAAAATTGAAGATATTCTCAGGAGTTACAAACATGGTTAAAATCATTAGTAGAAAATCACTAGGAACTCAAGAAGTATATGACATTGGCGTTGAAAGAGATCATAATTTTACACTAGAAAATAGTCTGGTGGCATCTAATTGCTTTAATAAATCCCATTCAATGGCCTATGCCTATATCACTTATCAAACTGCTTATTTAAAAGCAAATTTTCCTGTAGAATACATGGCTGCACTGCTGACTGCTAACAGAGGCGACCAGGAGAAGGTACAGAGATATATTGCTAATTGTATCAAGCTGAAGATTGATGTTGAACCACCTGATATTAATGGTTCTGAACTTACTTTTACGCCATTGCCGATGGAGATGACAAAGGCGGAAAAACATAAAATTTTGTTTGGAATTTCGGCGGTTAAAAATGTTGGTGAGGGGGCTATTGAAAATATTTTGGAGGCGCGCAGGTCAGGGGGTGATTTTAATTCTTTACCAGATTTGTGCGATCGCGTAAATCTACATTCTGTCAACCGCCGCGCCCTAGAAGCCTTGATTCACTGTGGTGCTTTTGACAAAATCGCACCCAACCGCCAGCAATTAGTAAACGACTTGGAAGGGGTTATGAAATGGGCGCAAGACCGCAAAAAAGACCGAGAAACTGGTCAAGGTAATCTCTTTGACTTGTTAGGAGATACTAGCTTTGGGAAGTCGGCGAATAAGTATGAATCTGCGCCAAAATCAAAAACTGTGAAAGATTTTGACACACAGGAAAAATTGCGTTTAGAAAAAGAATTGCTGGGTTTTTATGTATCAGATCATCCCCTCAAGTTTCTGCTTCAATCTAATCAAGATCCAGATGTTGTGACTCTCGCACAGTTAGCCGAGAAAAAGGGTAAAGTATCGGTTATTGTCATGCTCAACGCTATCAAACTGGTAGTGACGAAAAAAGGCGATGCGATGGCAATTTTGCAATTAGAAGATTTGACACATCAAATCAAAGCTGTTGTGTTTCCGAAGGCTTACGAACAATTAAAACCGCATATTATAGAGAATGCTGTATTACTGATTAGCGGGAAAATTGAGAAGGATGGTGAGGAAATTCAGATAATTGTAGATACTGCAAAGCCTGTAGAAACACCAGAGGTTACAGAGGAAATCGAGATCCCACTACCGGAAACACAAAATTCTTGGGCGGCGCCATCGGAAACACAAAATTCTTGGGTGGCGCCATCGGAAATACAAAATTCTTGGGTGGCGCCATCGGAAACGCAAAATTCTTGGGTGGCGCCATCGGAAACGCAAAATTCTTGGGTGGCGCCATCGGAAATACAAAATTCTTGGGCGAATCAACCGGTCAACTTTGGACGATCGACTAAACCAGTGGAAGTTACAGAAATGGTGATTGTCAAGTTTACACCGCCGCAGGTGCAAGATGTCAAAAACCTCAATTCTCTGAAAGCTATTTTGCAAGAACTTTCCAATCGTGGAGAGGATGCTAGCGTTTCGGTGGGGGGAATCGTTGTCGGTGAATATTGCTGTCAACCTCTTCGCATCAAGCGTCAATTGTGGGTACAAGATGGCGATGGCGCTGTTAGCCGTCTCAAGTCGGCGGGATTTGATGCTTCGGTTTTCCCTCTCGACAGTCGCGGGGATGCTGCAATATTTCGGGAAATGCGATCGCAACTTAAGATATATTCTTGGGCCAATCGCTTGCTTGACGCAGATGTCGATCGCATTTCCCAGTATCTCAGCTATCTCGCCCAACTAAACAAACGCCTGCCAAACTAACATTTGGGCCCCATCCCCACCGGTGACTAAAGTTTGACCGTCAGGACTAAAAGCCACCGGATTGCACCCAACTAGGCTGCACAAACATTCGCCTGTTTGCAAGTTCCAGACTTTAACAGTACCATCTCGACTGCCGCTAGCCATAGTTTCGCGATCGGGACTGATAGCCACCGAAATCACCGCGTCAGAATGGCCGCTCAAAGTCTTAATCAATTCCCCCGTCTGCAAGAGATTCTTGCTTTTCGCCACCATTCTGTGAGGATGCTTTGGCTTTAATCACCGCTTCCCGAAAGCCTAAAACTACTAAAATATTGGCAAGTGTCAAGAATAGTTCCGCAGAACCGTGGAGCCAATCGACATTTGCTAGCGACTCATTGTAGGCAACTTTTGCATAAATTGCTGCGGGAATAGTCACACCCACAAACACGAGAGTGCCGTAAAATCCCATCAGAGCTAAACGAGGAGTTTTTCCAGATTTCGTCAAAAACCAGAGAAAACCCAAGTAGGGAAATAGAGACAGCACAAATAAACTTTCTTTGGAAATCATTAGTATTTGGTGAGCGACCAGATACCATCATAGATTAAAAAATTAAAAATTAATGTGAATAAATTTTAACTTTTTGTGGTGAATTTTTCATGTCTAATTTAACAAAGGAACCCATTTTTGTCGAACTGCTAGAGACTCACCCAAGCCCATAGCTTTTAACCTTCTCCGCAGCAGGTCGCTAGTATTAAAAACCCCTGACCCGCGCGGAGACACAACCCGTAACTCTTCCCCTAACACCGTTATTAGTATAACACATTTTCAACCGTGCCAGTCTGTTAATTGTTACTTTACCCAGCAATCCGAAACTGAGACATTTCCAAAGTTGTCGGTCTGCTAGGTATCAAGCAAGTATCGCTCAAAACCTCTAAATCAGCAAAGCGTTTTCTATCTGTTGCGATAATTTCTTCGAGCTTAGCATCAAAATTAAAACGCGGCCCACAATCCCAAAGTTTGAATTGCCAGTGTCCGCTACATACCGTAATTTGCAGTTGAATAGGAGTTTCTGCGGGCAGATTTTTGTGAGCGTGACGAACTGCATTAGTAAAACCTTCAGCTAAAGCTAGCTGTAATTGGAACCAAACCTCATTGGGGATCGATACATCTTGCAACTGCTCCAACCAGTCCAAAACTTTAGTTAAAGCATTCATATCTGTGTTGACTTGCAGGCTGATGTTTTTCAAAGAACTTTCATTCAGTTCTGCTTCCTGCTCAATGTCATCTTGCCAATCCCACTTCTTTAACAAATTCATTAACCCATCTAAAACGCTAGCCTTTTTTATATTTTGCGATCGCGAGCGACTTTCTACTTCGTAACTTTTGCTCAGCGACAAACAATTTCGACCGTCAAGAGTCCGGGTGTAACTCAGCTCGTCTGCAATCTGCCACATGAGTTTGATGCCTCTGCCGCCTTCTGCCAGTTGATCTATGCTGTTCGACATTGATTTTCCTCGTCTGAAAGTATTAGTTGTACCCATTTTTCACACCCGCCGACACACTTTGTCGTTTTTTATACTTGCTTATTCAGTATAATTTCGGCGTTCATACCAAAATGCTATCTTTTTTGTAGAAGGCATCGCATCAGCAATATGTCTTAAGAGTCTAAGCCAATTGGCTTATTTACCGATCGCCTGTACGGAGAGCGATCGCCCCCGTAGCACAATCCGCCTGCATCCACCAGAAATTACCGAATCACTGCCGGAGCTCATTTACCCCAGCCGTCGCCAGCTACAAAATACAAGGCATTGAGCCACTGCCAACGGTGGCTCGCCGGTAGCCTGCAAAGCCGATTTGAGGTAATCGCTCTCATCCTAAAGGAGTAAGTAATATCCGCAAAGGCGATCGTCCGCCAACCTCACACCGGCGTGCCACGTCAATCGATTTTAGATTTTAGATTTTAGATTTTAGATTTTAGAGGCGACCCTACGGATAAATTCGGGGGAAGAGAGGATTTTCGATTTTCGATTTGGGATTGATTCCACGGATAAATCACGTGGCGGGTACCACAGGTCGAAATTCGCTTGTGCTAAAAATATTGGATTTGACAGCGAAAAATCTAGCAATAAACCCTGTTTTTAGCCCCGCGCGCGTTATTCCAGGAGAAAACTAGGCGATAAAACGCAGTTAGATGAATTACCCGGACTAAGCTTTGCTTGCATCTACATAGTCTGTTATGTTCGAGGAGATTCCGGCAGAGGGGAGAGATCCAGGGAGAAAGTCTGATGAGGAGATGATTTGACAACTAGGTAATAGGTAATTGACATATACAATTTAAACGCGCAACACCTGATGACAAAAATTAAACTGACAATTCTGGCAGCAGTGATTCTGCTACTCCCATTTGGCGCAGCAGTTCCCTTACAAGCTCAAAATCTGCCTCTAATCAAGCGGCTGCTAGCAACAAGAGGATGTCCCGGATGCGACTTATTTGGCGCTTCCTTGAGCCGTGCAGATTTGTTTGGCGCTTCCTTGAGTCGCGCCACTCTCAGCAGGGCCGACTTAGTAGATGCGGATTTGACTGCGGCGGATTTAATGGAAGCTAATTTAAATAACGCCAACATGAGAAATGCCTTTTTAATCGATGCCGACCTCAGCAAAGCCGACATGAGCAGGGCGGACATCAGGGGAGCCAACTTAGAAAATGCCAATCTCAGCGAAAGTTCTCTGCTCGACGCATCTCTTCAGTTGGCCAACTTAAAATGCAGTAATTTGAGCGCAGCTAAACTAAGTCGAAGTGACCTGAGAAATGCCGATTTTACTGGGGCAAACCTCAGCGGTGCTGACCTCAAAGAAGCTGATTTAAGCGGTGCAAATCTTAGCGGTGCTGACCTCAGAGGGGCCGATTTGAGCGATGCGAGATTGAACAAAGCTAATTTTATAGATGCTAATTTATGCGGCGCCCGGATGCCGAACCGCAAAATATCTCGGCGAGGTTGTGATGTTAAAAAACAACAACCGATTAGCTCGAACAATTACTGCAATTACTGCCGTGCCGTCAATGACTGGTGGTTAGATATTTTAAGGTTGAATTAATTGGTAAGCCGTTTATAGGTGTCGATCTTTAGGTACGTAGTTGCGCTTCAGCGCTCTTTCATATATATAAGATAAGAGCGCCCAAGCGCAACTACGTACCCTTTTTTATCTTTTTTTACGATCGCACTATGAGCTGACGCACCCTACAATAAAAATTTGCTCACTACCCGCAGATATTCTGCACCGCCGATTTGTGCCGCATTATTGTGTCCTCCATTGGGAACCATGTAAAGCTGTTTGGGCTCGGGTGCTGCATCAAACATTTTTTTGCTCATTTCGGCTGGAACTACAGTGTCAGCAGTCCCGTGAATAAATAGTACCGGCATTTGCAGGCGATCGACTTTTGACAGAGAATCAAACCGCTGCGCCAGCAACAAATCTATCGGAAACGCCCTAAATAGCGGTTTTTGGAAGTCTACCATTGCCCTTACCGAAGTAAAAGAACCCTCCACAATTAACCCCGCAGCCTCCGGGTGCCGCACTGCTAGATCGATCGCAATTGCCCCTCCCAAAGAATGACCGTAAATATAAATTTGATTTGGGTTAATCCCCCGCTGTTTCACCAAATAATCCCAGGCCTGTTCAACATCCTCATAAACCCGAGATTCGCTCGGAAAATCGCCCTGACTTTTTCCATAACCGCGATAATCGATCAGAAATACTGACAAACCTAAGCCATGAAATCGATTAGCGTGTTCGACATTTGCTCCCACATTTGAACCATTACCGTGCAGGTACAAAACTACCCGCCCTAAGTTCCCCTTGTGAAGTGGGGGAACCGGAACCCCCCCTAACCCCCCCTTGTTAAGGGGGGGGACAGGAACAGCCTCTCTTGCTCCCCCCCTTAACAAGGGGGGGCTGGGGGGGGTTTGGGATGGTTGAAGTGGAACCACCTCTCTTACTTCCCCCCGAAATTTGCGGGGGTTTTCCGAGGCAGGAATCCACCACCCATGTACGCTTTCCATTTCCAGCGCCGCTGTTTTAGCTGGAATTTGCAGCCAAACATCTTGATATTTCAACTTAAAATCATCTGGCGTAGTTTCGATCGCCCGCGCCGGAAAAAAGATAAACTTACCTTGCGCTACAAATAGCAATACACAAGCAGCAGAATAAGCGATCGCCAAAACTATCCCAAAAGTTATGAGGGATTTAGACAAAACAAATACCAGTAACTTGTTCATAGAAAATAAGACACGCGGGAGATTAGAAATCGGTCAAAAACTAATGACAAATGATTAATTCATATGATTAGCTTTAGATCGATTACTAACTTCCGCAGCAGCGTTCCGCCGAATTTCAAAAATTAATTCAATTCCGGGTGACGCAAGTGCCAATTAGTGGATTGTTCGTAAGCATGAGCCACTTGAAACAGCCGAGATTCTTGCAAAACATTACCAATCAGTTGTATACCCACCGGCAGTCCTTTATCATCAAATCCGCAGGGCAAACTCAAAGCTGGCAAACCAGCAAGATTCACCGGAATAGTCATCAAATCTGACAAATACATACTCAGGGGGTCGTTGAATTTTTCGCCTGCCTTAAAAGCCGTAGTCGGAGCAGTGGGACAGACCAAAACATCAACTTGAGAAAAAGCTTTTTCAAAGTCTTCTTTAATCAAAGTCCGAACTTTTTGAGCTTTGAGATAATAGGCGTCGTAATATCCAGCGGACAACACGTAAGTGCCGATCGCAATCCGGCGTTTAACTTCTGCACCGAACCCTTGAGCGCGAGTTTTGGCATACATATCCAAAAGATTTTCGGGATCGGGCGATCGGAAACCATACTTTACTCCATCATATCTCGCCAAATTCGCCGAAGCTTCCGAGGGAGCAATAATGTAGTAAGTGGGCAAACCGTAGCGGAACCGGGGACAAGAAACGACTTGAATTTCTGCGCCCAATTGTTGAAATTGCTCGATCGCCTTAGTAACGGCTTCTTTCACCGACGAGTCCAACCCTACCCCAAAAGTTTCTTTAATTACACCAATTCTAATCTGACCCTTCGGTCGCAAACTGGGTCTCAAAGCTTGGGCGTAGTCAGGAATTGGGACATTGAGACTCGTGGAATCTCTACTGTCATAACCAGCGACGGCCCCCAACAAAATCGCCGCATCCTCAACACTTCGGCCAAAGGGCCCGATTTGATCGAGAGAAGAAGCGTAGGCCACCAAACCGTAGCGAGAAACCAACCCGTAAGTCGGTTTCAGCCCCACCAAACCGCAAAAAGCAGCAGGTTGGCGGATCGAACCCCCAGTATCCGAACCCAAGCTCACGACGCATTCTCCGCCGGCCACCGCTGCGGCAGAACCGCCAGAAGAACCTCCGGGCACGCGCTCCAAGTCCCAAGGATTCGCGGTAACTTGATAGGCAGAAGTTTCCGTCGAGCTCCCCATGGCAAACTCGTCCATATTCGCCTTTCCCAGAATCACGGCACCGGCTGCTTTGAGTTTGGAGACGACGGTTGCATCGTAGGGAGGCACAAAATTCTCCAAAATCCGAGATCCACAGGTTGTGGGAATGCCCTCGGTGCACATATTGTCTTTAACGGCGATCGGAATTCCGGCCAACAGCCCAATTTCCTCGCCTGCTGCGATTTGGGCATCCACTTTGTGGGCCTGCGCCAATGCGCTGTCTGCTGTCACGCACAGAAAGCTTTTCAATTTCGGCTCTAGCTGGGTAATTCGGTCTAATGCTTCTTGAGTAATTTCCACAGCAGAGCGTTCTTTATTGACCAGTTGTCGGTGCAACTCGCGGATGGATGCCATGCTCGTACCTTTATCATTTCTACTTTCAGCCACTTAGCCAATATAGCTGGCAATTGCACGCACTTACAGCCCTTCTTCAACTGCGTCTCTATGCTTGCATCTGCGGTAAAAAAAGCTACGTATTTGCCGCGACGATCCCCAAGAAGACAATTTCATCCGGAATTCTCCCCAAAACCAAAGATATATGGTAAGAAGTTCCCGATGCCCCGTTGGAGGAATGCCACCTAAAGCTCACTTAGAATCTCACCTGACGGCAGAGGAACTCAAAATTCGCTACCGGCAGGCACAAAACACCACAGAGTCGCGCCGCTGGCACTTGCTACTCTTAGTTTCCCGAAATTGGACTATCAAACAAGCAGCCCAAGTCGTAGGGATTAACTACGACTACGCCAAAGAAATTGTCCAGCGCTACAACCGAGAAGGGCCTAACTCTGTGAGAAACCGCAGCGGAGACCGCCAGCCCCCTCCTGCCAAATCCTTGCTGAGCCCCGAACAGCAAGAAGAACTGCGACAAGCCCTGCAAGGCCCCGCCCCCGACGGCGGAGACTGGACAGGCCCCAAAGTAGCTCGCTGGATTGCCGAAAAGACTGGTAGCGCTCATGTTTGGCCCCAACGCGGCTGGGATTACCTCAAGCGGTTGGGTGTTGATTGGCGGCGCCGCCGCAGAAAGTAGATAGTTCGCAATATTTTAGAGGGGTCGATCGCCATTGGGTGCGATCGCTCCCTTTATTTTGGCAGTTGTTAGTTGTCAGTTGGCAGTTGGCAGTTGTCAGTTGTCAGTTGTCAGTATTCGTAGGGTGTGGATCCATGAAAAATCCCTAAATTAAATCGACAATTTTGTGGCGACGCACCTGATAGTATTTATCAACAAGCTTGCTACCACAAAAATGTTGGGCGGAGTGAAACGGAGGGTTGTTGCCTGGAGTTCCTGACAAGAAAAGGTGCGTCGCTCGATCGATTGTCGCTCTTTGTGGAGGATTGTCGATGTATCCGCACCCTACGGCTGCGGCTAAAATCTAAAATCTAAAATCGTTTGAATCGTGCAATAATAGCTGATTAGATTGAATTTGGTTGTGTTGAGGATGTCGAGTATGCCAGGGTTCAGCCGTTTTTTGTCGATCGCAAACAAGATGGCGGCAGTAGCAGCCAGCATCGGACTGGTTCAGGTGTTAACCATCGCCAGTTCACTTGCTCAATCATCTAATCCGCGTTCCCTAGACGAACTCTACAAAATTCGCGATCGGCTCGTCACCCAACTAGAACAACCCGCCTCACCCTCCCCAGAACCAACCCTGCTCTCTGGCTTAGTTCCCTTCGCCGGCAATTCTCAAGAAAAATTGGTACAGCAGTTGCAAGAGGTGGAAGTTCAAATATTAGTAGAACAGAGATCTAACGACAACTTACAGCAAGCAGTCCGTTTAGCCAACCGAGCCGTAGAAACGGGAGGGAAGTCAAATCAGTCGATCGAATCTTCGCAGCAAACTCAATTTTTGTGGCACCAGGCCCTAAACAACTTACAAGAAGTTCCCCAAAATTCATTTTTAGCTCCCCTCACAGCCTCCAAAGCTCAAGAATACCGGGAAAATTTAACCGTAGCAACCTCTCAAGTCCAGCAAGCAAAATCCGATTTTTTGGCAGAGGTTGCCCGTTCAAGCGGTTTGTCGAATGAAGCGTCGATCGGGATTTGCCACCTTTCTAGAGAGTGCGTCAACCTCCGGGGCGATGTGCCTCCTATCAGCCCGGCCAGCTTAATTAAAGTGCCGATAGCTGTCGCCCTGATGCAAAAACTCGACAAAGAAAAAATCAGTCTGAACCATGAAGTATTCGTCGATCCGGGCAATTTCACCGAAGACTCATCGACGAAGATTTTGTCTAGGCGCAATTACCCGGTACAACTACTGTTAGAAGAAATGATCGATCGCAGCAGCAACATCGCCACCAATCAACTGATCGATTATTTGGGTTCCGATTACATCAATCAATTCTTAGAAAATCGCGGCTACCAAGTCACCCGCGTGAACTTCAAATTAATGGGGGAAAAAACTATGCCCACCAACCCCGGTTCCGGGCCAAACCGCGTCACTGCTAACGAACTCACCGAAATGATGGTGCAAATTTACAACGGCGAAACACCGGGCGCTAAACTGTTAGTAGAAACTCTCAACCAGCAGTACGATCGCGCTTTGGGATTTGCCGCCTTGAAAGGAAGTAAAGCTCAGTGGTTGGGCGAAAAAACCGGGGAGAATTCCCTGGTGCTAGGCACAACTTTAGCGATGAACATTGACGGCGAAGCCTATGTGATGACTGTGATAGACAGCCGCACCAGTGGCGATCTACAAATCCGCAAGTCTATTGCTAAAATTGCCGATTATATTAGTAATAATCCCAGCTTTTAAAAATGTGAAAACTTGTTAAAAATTTATGTGCCTGAATCCAGGAGATATTCTGTGCGATCGCTACGAAATTATCGAAAAATTGGGGCGGGGAGGGTTTGCGATTACCTATACAGCTAAGGATTTAAAGCAACTAGAAAATTCTCCTTGTGTAGTCAAGGAAATTTTGCCTCCTCAATCTAAAGATTCGCAAGTTTTGCAAGGAGCAAAAGCACTATTTGAAAAAGAAGCTAAAGCCCTGGAGGAACTCTATAAGTGCGAGTGCACTCCTAGGTTCATCGCTTTCCAGAAAATGGAAATTTTTACTTAATTCAAGAATACATCGAAGGAACTCCGCTCAATGAAGAACTCTTTGTCGGAAAGCAGTTAGGCCTTGCTTTTGTTCCCGTCAAGTATCCGACAGCGGCTGCGGCAGGTTTAAAGTGCGATTAACATAATTAGGTACGTTGTTGCGCTTGGGCGCTCTTTCATATAGACAAGAGCGCTGAAGCGCAACTACGTACCTTAATAACGTAGATTTATATAATCGCCCAAATCAGAAAATGTCCCACACAAAACTCAACGTTTCTGTCAAAGGAAAAGGATTTCCGATTCTCTGCTTGCACGGCCATCCAGGTTCCGGCGATTGTATGTCTGTCTTCACAGAACACCTATCACAGCGGTTTCGGACGATCGCCCCAGACTTGCGCGGATATGGCAACAGTCGCACCTCAAATTCCTTTGAAATGACCGACCACTTGCTTGATTTAGAGGCACTTCTAGACCGATTGGGAGTCGATCGCACTTTAGTCATCGGCTGGTCTTTGGGAGGCATTTTAGCCTTGGAATTAGCCATGAAATATCCCCAGCGAGTCACCGGTTTGATTCTCCTCGCATCCGCCGCCAAACCGCGCGGAAGTCACCCGCCCATTTCTTGGCAAGATAATCTTTACACCGGTTTAGCCGGAATTATTAACTGGGTGGTACCCGGTTGGCAGTGGAATATTGATACTTTTGGCAGGCGATCGCTCTTTCGCTACTTAATCCAGCAGCATACAGCGACCCCTTACCGCTACTTAGCCGCAGCAGGTACTCCCGCCTACCTCCAGACTTCCCACAAGGCGACAAAGGCGTTAAATACCGCTCTCAGAGCCGGATACGATCGCTTACCACAACTCGGCGAGATTCAATGTCCGTGCTTGGTGTTGGCCGGAGAGGGCGATCGACATATCACCTCAGCATCCAGTTTAGAAACAGCCCGCCACCTTCAGGACAGTCAGTGGCAGTGCTATCCCAATACAGCCCACTTATTTCCTTGGGAAATTCCCGATCGGGTAGTCACAGATATCGATCGGTGGATTGAGAGTCACCCCCAAGCAGTTGGCAATTCCGAGTCTTGAGTTTTGAATTTTTAGAAGCAATCAATCATCCAACCGTCTAGAGTTTTGAAGCTATATCGTTGGCGTTGGCATCCGAGTTAAACAGTGCGATCGTCCCAAATGGCGATCGGGATTAGCTTGCAGGGTATAATTCCGATATTGCCGGATTTGAATTGACAACTCAAAACTCAAAACTCAAAATTCCTGCTGCTACTGGCTGCTCAAAACAGGCAACAACCCTCCCTCACCAAACTTTCCCAAATCATCTGCAACCGTCAAAGCAATAGGTTTGCAGCGCTGAATGGAAACACTCAGACCTTCTGCACCTTCATTTTCTATGTCTTCTATATATCCTGCTTTTGCAGATTCCGCCTCTTGAGCCGTCAAGAAGGGGCCAAAATAGTAAATACACCGCGGCGCTGAAGTTTTCACTTCAACCCACCAAGCCAATCCGAAAAAGTTGAGCAAGCTAATCAAGAGTTCTTTCATCTGCTTTTCTTCTAATGTATTTAACGGTGTTTTCAGGGTGCTGCGGGCAACGCCTGCGCTTTTGTTATTTACGCGGCTTTAATGCTACAAAGAAACAATCCAAACCTATTTAAAGTCAATATCTAAATAGATTGGTGTCGATTTCCTGTTTGACAGTAAGGAGAAGGCTCCTTCTACTTTCGCCTGTCCGTAACGGCGGCCGATGTATTATTACTTGTTCGGAGGGTACTACCGCTCAATGTTTTGGCGGCATTCGCATATTTTTGCATCACCGTAGTTGCTTACCTATTGGGAATAACCAAAGTGCTTTATCCTCAGAGTTATCTGTTTGTTATGCAGTTGGGCTCTAATTTGAGTACATATTAGGTGTTTTCTCAGGTGACATTCTACTCGATATTTTGGTAGTGAGGTCTCAGTAGCTAGAGACACCGATAACCAGGCTTTAGCTACTTACATAAATTACTCTGTTGTGCTGTTTTTTTCAACCAATTTGACTATCCGTGGACGTGAAATTTTTTCGGCCCGCGCTGGCGGTAAATTTCGTATAAAGCCATTCCCGTTGCTACCGAGACATTCAGGCTAGGAGTCTTTCCCCTTAAAGGAATTGAAACTAATCCATCACATCCGCGCTGTATCAAAAGGCTCAAACCGTCGGCTTCACCGCCCACAACTAAAACAGTGGGCCCGGAGAAGTTGATTGTCTCTAATGAGTCACCCACGCCTGCTGCTGTGCCGTAAATCCAGAATCCAGCCTCTTTCAATTCTTCCAAGGCCCGGTTAAGATTCACAACCCTTGCCACTGGCAGGCTTTCCAATGCGCCGGCTGACACTTTTCTCACTGCCGAGGTAATCCCAACTGCCCGTCGCTGCGGAATCACCATCCCCTGAGCTCCCAATGCTTCTGCGGTGCGAATAATCGCCCCTAGATTGTGGGGGTCGTTGAGTCCTTCGGCTACCACAATTACGGGATCTGCACAAGCAGCCTTAGCCTGTGCGATCAGTTCACTCAAATCCAGGTATTCGTAAGCTGATACTTGGGCGGCTACGCCTTGGTGGTTTGCCTTGCGCGTGATGTAGTCGAGGCGCAAATCGTCAACTTCGTCGATAATGCTGCCGTTGGCCTTGGCTTCGGTTAGCAAGCTGTGAAAGCGGGGATCGTAGCGCAGGTGCGGGACAACCCAAATTCGGTTCAGGACTTGGTTGCTTTCTAAGGCTGCTTGCACTGCATGGCGGCCGTAAATCATGTCATCTGTGTCTGCGTCTGGCTGCACGACTGTATTTGAGTTCGTGTCTACCGGGCGAGTGTCTCTGTCTTTGTCTCTGTCTCGGAAATGGTTGCCGCGGAATTCCGGCGGGCTACTATCTCTGTCTCTGTTTTTGTCTCTGTCTTTGTAATAATTGCCCCGGGATTCCTGCGGGCTGCTGTCTCTGTTTCTGTCTCGGAAATTGTTGCGGGCTGGCTGTGGGCTGCCGTCTCTGTCTCGGAAATTGTTGCGGGCTGGCTGTGGGCTGCCGTCTCTGTCTCGGAAATTTTGTTGCGGGCTGGCTGCGGGCTGCTGTCTCTGTCTCGGAAATTGTTGCGGGCTGGCCGCGGGCTGCTGTATCCGTCTCCGTCTCTGTCTCTGTCGGGGAAATTATTTCTGCCGGTGGGCGGTTGGCTGTCGGAATCGACTCTCCGTTTGAAAATTGCTCGCACGGGCATTTCTCGGGATTGGGGCGAAAAGGTCGATCGCTTTTGAGGGGCGTCTGTTGGGCGAGTGTCGGGACGGGGCTTGCGTTCAAATCTGGCAGAGGACGGTTGTGAGTCCTGACGGCGGCCTTCGCTGCTCCAGGGCTTGCTGTCGGAATTCGATCGCGAGGAGTTTGGTCTAGTAAATTTTCTCATTTGTTTGTTGTGGTCAACACGATTTTAGATTTTAGATTTTAGATTTGGGATTTAGGATTGAGGGAGCAATCTTAGGGCTTTGAGATTTTAGATGTTAGATTGAGGGAGCAAGGATTTTACTGCTGCTTAACTTGCTAACGATCGACATATCAATCTTGTTTGTCTTCGCGAGCTTTTTGCTGTTTTAGGCTAACCGTGCCAGAATTATCAATTAATTCCTCACTCTTCCCAAATTTCGGCTAAATACTTTCAGTATCAAGTTCTAAAAATCCCAAAATTTCGGTCAATCTTTCGGGGTCTGTCAGGTACAAATATCCAACCAACGTTTCTAAGCTGGTGGCTTGTTGGTATATTTCTGGATCTGCTCGCTTAGAACGGCCCGATACGGCATTGCGGCCGCGCTTGACAATTGCTAATTCTGTACTGTTCAAGTAAGGAGAGATCGATCGCAAGTGACGCGCTTGAGTTTCTGCTCGTACTTGCCCCACCACCAATTCGTGATAAGCTTGCAATCTTCTCGGTGGCATTAAATACGAACTCCGAATGTAGAGTTCGTAAACTGCATCCCCCAAATATGCCCATGCTGCGGGCGAAATTCTTTCTATTTCTGCGGGTGTCGCCCTCGGAGGATGGATTCGATCTAAACCGAGATCTGTCAGACTCAGCTTTGGGTTGTCATCGGCGATCGGCGACATACTTTTTTAAATAAAACTTCGGCACAGCTTGGCTTTTCTACACTTACTTATTTCGTCTTTTGTCACTTCAGATAATTATAGCTTTCACAGGAGTGTGCTCTGTGAGAAACTGAGATCTTCTACAGACAAGCGAGCTGAAAACTCGCGGCACAACCATAAGAATTTGCTATCCAGCATCGATCGCCGGATAGCGAATTAAACCCACTGTAGCGTCAAGCATCCTTGACGTTTTTTACCGCCTCATCAACCGAAGGCTGCAAAGACAAAAATTTCTCTAAGCGAACCAGTTTAACAGTCTGAGTTACGCGGGGATTTGAGACAATTTGCAATGTCCCTTCCATGGTTTGGGCTTTCTTGACAAGTTGCACAAGTGCGCCCAAGCCTGAACTATCCACAAAATCTATCTGAGACAAGTCCAAAATTACGTGTTTTGGGCCCTCGTCAATACATTTGCTTAGTACCTTCCGAAAAGTGGCCTCAGAAAAAGCGTCCAGCAGGCCAGTCAAGCGAAATAACTGATGGTTATTCTTGACTTCGCGAGTGCCTCTGAGGCTAACGGTCAGGGTCAATGACTCAGGAATGACACCCTCCTAGCTAGGTATGGCTTAAAGTCGAGGCTTCATTATAGGAGTTTTTTGGTATTTTGTCTACAGTTTTTTAGTTATGGGTCATGGGGCATGGGGCATGGGGCATGGGGCATTGGGCATGGGGCATGGGGCATGGGGCATTGGTCATTGGGCATTGGCCAAACAGGTCATTGGCCAAACAGGTCATCAGTCATTGGTAATCGGTCATGTTTCCTAATGACTAATGACTATTGACTATTGACCAATGACTAAGCTGGTACTTTCTGATTGTCTCGCATTGACTGGACGAATCGATCGAACAAATAGTCAGCGTCGTGGGGGCCCGGACTGGCTTCTGGGTGGTACTGGACTGAGAACAGGGGTAAGGTTTTGTGCTTCAATCCGGCTACAGTGCGATCGTTCAAGTTGAGGTGAGTAATTTCTACTTCCGGGACTAGGGAATCAGGGTCGATCGCAAAACCGTGATTTTGGCTAGTAATTTCTACCTGCTGAGTTAAACCTGCTGGATGATTCAATCCCCGGTGCCCGAACTTCAGTTTAAAAGTTTCCGCACCCAAGGAAATGCCCAGAATCTGGTGTCCCATGCAAATGCCGAACACAGGTTTGTCCGACTTCAACAAAGCTTTCGCCGTCGCGATCCCTTCCGTTACCGCCGAAGGATCTCCAGGCCCGTTGGACAGAAAAATGCCATCCGGGTTGTATTTGAGAATTGCTTCCGCTGACGTGTCGGCGGGTACAACAATTACCCGACAGCCGTAACTCGCCAAACGGCGCAGGATGTTGCGCTTGACGCCAAAGTCTAGGGCTACCACCGTCCACATTTTGCCATTAGCAGGCTTAACTGTCGGACTGAACTCCCATACGGCATCTGTGGCTTCAGACCACTCGTAAACCTCCCGGGTAGTTACTTGCTTCACCAGATTCAGCCCGGCCATGCTGGGGGCGTCTTGGACTTGCTCCAAAAGCTCCGCCTGGTCGAGAATCACGGTCGAAATGCCGCCGTTAATGGCTCCTACGGTGCGAATTTTGCGAGTCAGGGCGCGGGTATCGATGCCGTAAATACCTGGGATGTCGTACTGTTTTAGGTAATCTTGCAGGGATTTTGAACAGCGCCAGTTGCTGGGTCGGCTGCATACGTTACGGGCGATCGCACCTCGGATTTGCGGCCGCGAAGATTCTTCATCTTCGAGGTTTACCCCGGTATTGCCCAATTCTGGATAAGTAAAAGTGACAATTTGACCGCAATAGCTCGGATCGGTCAAAACTTCTTGATAGCCCGTCATTCCCGTGTTGAATACGACCTCGCCGACGACGGTGGCGTCAGCGCCAAAAGACCAGCCGCGGTAAGCAGTACCGTCAGCTAGGACTAGGAGAGCGGGTTGTGCAGTTGAAAGTGACATGGCATCCTTAAATTACAGTCGTTTGGTTTAATTCTTACCACTGCCTGGGATTTGATGCTAGCCGGCAATATACAGATATTATTGGAATTTGTGCCAGCCGAGGCAGAATGTGTTGGTGCCGGAGTCCAGGGCTATCTATGCCAAAAGGCAGTTGTCGTTGTTACGATCGAGCTAAACCGTTTAATCAAATTATGATCGGCCAATCTCCCTTACCTTTATCCTCCAATTCAATCAAGCCTCTGCTGAACCCTCAAAACCTGCGGAAACCTTTACTGGCTTTAACAGCAGTTATTTCTCTGAGCAGCTCAATTTTACTTGACACCGCCGTCTACTCTTCGCGAGCGACAGCTCAAGAGAGCGAGGGATGCTTTATGCGGAACTCCAGCGGTCAAACTGTCAGCTTGAGTCGATCGGTATGCGGTTTTCTCCCTCAAGAATCGACTCCCGCTGCTTCGCCTGCTTCGCCTGCTTCGCCTGCTTCGCCTGCTTCGCCTGCTTCGCCTGCTTCGCCTGATACCAAGTCGGGAGTGTTTCTAGTCAAAATTAAACGCCGAGAAGCTAATATCCCAGTCATAGAAGTCACCTTTAATGGCAAACAAAAGTTTGAGATGATGGTGGATTCGGGAGCCAGCCGCACCGTCATTACACCAGCAATGGCTACCGCTTTGGGGATAGTTCCTAAAGGAACCGTGCAAGCAAAAACTCCGAACGGAGAGGCTACTTTTTCTCTCGGCAGTCTTACTTCAATTGAAGCTGGCGGTTTGGCGATTAATAATATAGTTGTACCCATCTCCCCAGCACTAGAAATTGGGCTGCTCGGTCACGATTTTTTTGGTAATAAAGATGTGACTATTAAGCAAGATGTGATTGAATTTCGCTCGCGCTCATAGAGAGAAGTTCGGCAGCGGATTATGTAACAGATGTAACGCAATACGGTTCACTTAACACTTTTTGTTACCCACAGATTTCCCTCGCATCCCCCTTAAAAAGCAGGGTGCTTTTCTTGTCATCATGGAAATAAGTACGTAGTTGGGCTTCAGCCCTCTTTCAACATACCTGTATAGAGGGCTAAAGCCCAACTACGTACCTTGTACCTTGATTAATCCGTTAAATCCCGCACATCGATCGTTGCCGAACTTATTCCTTCACCGCAAAAACTCCACCAACTGCTGCAACTTCAACCAAGATTCACCACTCGATAAAATCTCCTTGGCCAAAGTAACTCCTGCTGCGTGGGAACCGATCGGAATTACACCTCCCACCTGAAAAGCCAAAGACGCATTCAAAGCTACAACATCCATTTGTGCTGCTGTACCTTTGCCTTGCAACACGTTGCTCAAAATCTCGGCGTTTTCCTCAACATTTCCGCCTTTTAACGAGCCGATCGCACTTGGCGTCAATCCTACCTGTTCCGGATGCAAACTTGTCAGTTCAACCTGGCCGCCCGACAAAACCGCCAAATCCGTCACATCACCCAAACCCGCCTCATCCAACTTTTCTCGGCCGTGAACGACTATCGCCAACTCAGTTCCCAACTCGCCCAAAGCTTGGGCAATAGTTGATACCAGACTGGGATCGAACACCCCGATTACCTGCCCTGTAGGGCGCATAGGATTGACGAGCGGCCCTAAAAGGTTAAAAACAGTCCGCACCTTCAAAGTGCGTCGGAGCGATGCTACAGCCTTAAGTGCGGGATGCCACCCAGGCGCAAATAAAAAGGTGATGCCCGTAGCGTCTACCGCAGCTTTTACCTTGGCAGGATCGGCGCCCAGGTTGACTCCGAGTGCTTCCAACACGTCAGCCGAACCGACTTTGCTGGATGCCGATCGATTTCCGTGTTTGGCGACTCGAACTTTGCCCGCAGCAGCCACAAAGGCTACAGCAGTGGAAATGTTAAATGTGGACGCACCATCGCCGCCTGTGCCGCAAGTATCAATTAATTTGAGATTCGAGATGGGAGATTGGCGATCGACAACGCTCTGGGACTCGCCCGTCAGGGACTGAGACTGCAATACCTGAGCCATTCCTGCTAATTCTGAGGCCGAGATGCCTTTGGCTTGGAGGGCTGCTAAAATGGCTCCTGAAAGCACGGGGGGTATGGCTTCTGCCAGCCATCCCTGCATTAAGTCGGCAGCTTGGACGTGCGAAAGAGATTGTCTGTCTAACAGTTGTTGCAGCAGGGCTGGCCACAGGGGAGAGTCCGCTGTCAAAGTTGAAGCTGCGGATATATCTGGTGTTGTAAGTACGGAAGAATCAGTCATGTAGCGACAATGAATTTTTTGCTGGGGTGGGCTGTTTGATGTCGGGCCTGGGCCGAGTGTCGATCGGGATTTTACCAGAGTTGCTGCCGACATTTGGCGCGCCCTGACCCAAATTTTTGCCAAAATGACAGCAGGGCGAAAAACTGTAACTAGATTGTTAGACAAAGTTGCCCATATGCGCCCGATCGTGGGTAGCTTTTGTCTTCTGTTAGATTTTCCATACTTGCTGCGGTGTCTGATATTGGTCACAATCAGACAGTGCAAGCAAGAAATATATGCCGCGAGCCAAATAAAGGAATGCCATGCTACTCGGATTTAAAACCGAATTAAAACTTAATGCCCGACAGCGAATACTGCTAGCCAAACATTGCGGGGTAGCTCGTCACGCTTGGAATTGGGGACTGTGGTTGACCAAAAACATTCTCGACCACAATCAAGCAAACCCCAACGAAAAACTCAAATTTCCTACAGCTATTGACCTGCACAAACTGTTAGTAGCTATGGTAAAATCAGAGAATGCTTGGTATTACGAGTGCAGCAAATCTACACCGCAGATCGCATTAATAGCATTGCGAGAAGCATGGAAACGGTGTTTTAAAAAGACTGCTGGCGTACCGAAGTTTAAGAAAAAAGGAAGGGGAGATTTTTTCACATTAGAAGGAACAGTCAAAATCAGCGCGAGCAACAAAATCCAAGTTCCTGTAATTGGCGTCATTAAAACTTATGAAAAGTTACCGCAAGTATTGACTAAATCTTGCACGATATCCCGGATTGCCGACAGGTGGTTTATCAGTTTCAGGTTTGATGTAGAACAACAAGAATCATGCCAAACAAATATTGTAGGAGTTGACCTCGGTATTAAAGCATTGGCTACTCTCTCAACAGGTGAAGTAGTTATAGGTGCTAAATCTTACAAAAAATACGCAGCAAAACTCTCAAGGATGCAATGGTTTAGTCGCCATAAAGTCATCGGTTCGAGTAATGGTCAAAAAGCACAGAACGAGATAGCAAGATTGCATAGAAAGATAGCTAACATCCGTAAAGATACATTACACAAACTAACGACATTACTTGCCAAAAACCACGGTGTAATAGTTATAGAGGATTTGAATGTATCCGGGATGATGGCTAATCATAAACTGGCTGCATCAGTTGCTGATATGGGTTTCTTTGAGTTCCGCCGCCAGTTAACCTAGAGCGTGCAAGTTGTACGGTTCAAAGTTGGTAATAGTTGACCGTTGGTTCCCAAGCTCAAAAACCTGTTCTAATTGTGGAACCAAAAAAGAAACACTCTCTCTGTGTGAGCGAATGTTTGAATGCAGCCATTGTGGTTTTAAGATTGACCGCGACTTAAATGCGGCAATCAATTTGTCAAAAACCGTCAGTTAGGCGGGGTTAGCCTGTGGACTGGACAAGTGCCGACACTACCAGGATGAAGCAGGAAGTAAACGAAGCCCCGAGGCATCCAACATTGCCTAATTTTGGGTCGCTTTGGGTAGGATTTATGTAACGGCTACAGAATTTATTCCACGAAACTAGCCCAATATGAATTTTTTGATACAACAATGCTCCCTCGGATTGTGACAATTTTAGATAGGGGCCTCATCTACTAAAGAGCGATCGACCGTCAGCTATATAATCTGCCAGCAAAAATCAATGGTAACTGGCACCATTGGTGGCAGCATTCAGCTAGAGTGGCGGATTGCTTGCAGCAAGTTTGCCAGCCGATGGGGCGATCGTCTAAAAAATCAGCAGTTGGTACTGTACTTTGGAGCGATCGTTGTCAAAGTCACTGCCGAAACAGGAAAAAACAGTTTACAGCTAATTTCAGCCTGTACAATTATTCCTCATTTATTCAGGAAGCTTTTAACAGACGAGTTTGGATCGAACGATCGCAACTTTCAGCAGATTGATTGGCAAATCCGATTTTGACAGTCATTTGTAGCTCAAAATAAAATAAACCCGACTGGTTAAACTTTCGTAACTCTACTAACAACTAACGGCGCAGTAGATGAAGTCAATAAATACAGCAGTGTCCGGAGAATCTCAGACTCTAGCCGTTCTCGATCGGATCCAATACACATATTCTGTAGGGACACAACACAGCGTTGTGTCCTGATATGTGTTGCAAGCAATTAAGGCTTGACAACAACGATCGCACGGCTCGGCGGTGGATTTATCGACTTGGCGATCCAGCATCTATACTACTAACAGACACTCAACAATATTGAATCTTTCACAAAAACACACCAGGGTATTCAAAAATGGCACACCAAAAATTAGCAAACAAAACGAACGACTGTAAATTAGAAAATAAAACGATAGAATGCCTGAATATAGAGGAGGCACTGCACCAAATGGAAGCAAAATATCAGAGTATGTTTGAAAATGCTGTTTCCGGCATTTTCCAAACAACCCATGACGGTCGCTACATCAGCGCTAACCCAGCTTTGGCTCGCATCTACGGATATAATTCTGCCGAAGAATTGATGGACAGCCTGACTAATATTAGCGATCAGCTTTACGTCAATCCCGATCGCCGCAATGATTTTATTTCTGCTTTGCAAGCAAAAGGCATCGTGTCAGATTTTGAGTCGCAGATTTATCGCAGAGATGGAACAGTAATTTGGATCGCGGAAAATGCCCGCGCAGTCCGCAACCCAGGCGGTCAATTGCTCTACTACGAAGGTTTTGTCGAAGATATTACCCAGCGCAAAAATGCCGAATCTAGGCTTAGAGAAAGTGAAGAACGCCTGCGAATGGTAATAGAAGGTGTTAAAGATTATGCTATATTCATGCTAGATACTAAGGGGTATGTAGCAAGCTGGAATTCGGGAGCCAAAAGAATTTTAGGGTATGAATCTAGCGAAATAGTTGGGAAAAATTCTGAATGCTTTTATACGCCTGAAGATATTGCAATTGGCAAACCCCAAGAAAAATTAATCACAGCTAGCGAAAGAGGTAGATATCAAAGTGAAGGCTACCGGTTCCGCCAAAATGGCTCCCGATTTTGGGCGAAGATTATTGTGACTCCTTTGCGGGATGAAAGCGGAGAGTTGCAGGGCTTTTCTCAAGTAATGCAGGACATTACTAACCAAAAGCGGGCTGGAGAAGAAAGAATGCAGTTGATTGCTTCTTTGCAAGCTTCAGAAAAAAAGTTTCGCACTCTGTACGAATCGACGACAGATGCGGTAATGCTGCTAGACGAAAAGAGTTTTTTAGATTGCAATCCGGCTACTTTAACTTTATTTGGATGCAGCAGTGAATCGGAGTTTTGTGGCAAGCATCCTTCGGAATTTAGCCCGCGGCTGCAACCGAACGGGCAAGATTCTATGAGTCTTTCTCTAGAGCGAATTAATACGGCTATGGAAACAGGAAATAGTCGTTTTGACTGGGTACACTGCCGTTTGGACGGTTCAGAGTTTCCGGCGGAAGTGCTGTTAACTTCTATGGATATCGGCGGCAAAATGCGGCTGCAAGCCGTGGTGCGCGATATCACTTATCGGGTGGAGGCAGAGGTTGCTCTGAAGCAGGCTAACGAGGTATTGGAATGCCGGGTTAAAGAGCGGACAAGTCAGTTGGAAGAAGCTATTAAAAGGTTGAGTTTGTCGGAGGAAAAGTTTTCTAAGGCTTTTCGATCGAGTCCAGATCCAATGACTATTACTACTTTTGCTGAGGGTCGTTTTATAGAAGCTAATGATAGTTTTTTATCGATAACTGGTTACAGTTTAGAAGAAATGACCTGCAATACAGTAGCGGGATTAAATATTTGGGTAAAGCCTCAAAACAGACTTGATTTTAGGCAATTGCTGCAAGTACAGGGTGTTGTTCGCAACGCCGAATGCGAATTTCGGGTGAAGTCGGGATCGGTGGTGGTGTGTTTGGTGTCAGCCGAATTGATTCATTTGGAGGGGGAACTCTGCGTGCTCGTGGTGATGACAGATATTACCGATCGCAAACACGCAGAAGAAGCCCTGCGGGAAAGCCAGCGCGCCTTGTCCACCCTAATGAGCAATTTGCCGGGGATGGCCTACCGCTTTCGCAACGATGCCGATCGCAGTATGGAGTTTGTCAGCGAAGGCTGCTATCAATTATCCGGCTATTCTCCCGAAGAATTTATCGGCACCCCGCAAGTTTCTCTATCGGAATTGACTCACCCGGACGATCGCGAAATCTTCTGTAATGCCGTAGAAATTGCCCTGCGAGAAAATCGACCATATCAGTTAAATTACCGCATAACTTCTAAAAACGGGGAATTAAAATGGGTTTGGGAGCAAGGTTTGGGAGTATATTCCGACTCAGGCGAATTGCTCGCTTTGGAAGGGTTAATTACTGATATTTCCGAACAAAAACGCAGCGAGGAAGCTTTGCTGCGATCGCAAACCGAGTTAACCCAGCAAAAACTTCAGCTCGAACATACTTTACAGGAATTGCAGCAAACTCAAGCAGTATTAATTCACACCGAGAAAATGTCTACCCTCGGTCAAATGGTAGCCGGTGTTGCTCACGAAATTAACAATCCCGTTAGTAGCGTCTGCGGCAATCTCGTCCACATAGGTCACTATACCGAAGATTTGCTGAATTTAATCGATATGTACCAGCAGCACTGCCCACAGCCACCGGCATCAATTCAACAGAAAATTGAGGATATCGAGCTAGATTTTCTCTTAGAAGATTTGCCAAAAGCTATCTCTTCGATGCAGATTGGAGCCGATCGCATTCGGGAAATTGTGCGATCGCTCAGAAATTTCTCTCGCAAAGACGATTCTCAAATGACCAAGGTTAATCTACACGAAGGCATTGAAGGAACGCTGCTAATCCTGCAAAGCCGCCTGAAAGCCCGAGGCAACTATCCCGAAATTGCCGTAATTAAAGAATATGGCAACTTGCCTTTAGTTGAGTGCTATTCCGGTAAAATCAATCAGGTGTTTATGAATTTGATCGGAAATGCGATCGACGCGATCGAGGAATACAACGCAGGGCGATCGGTTCTCGAAGCCAAAGCTAACCGCAGCAAGATTAAAATTAAGACGGAAGTCCAAAACTCCAATGCTGTAATTCGGGTTTCTGACAACGGCCCCGGTATGCCCGAAAAAGTTTGCCAGCAATTATTCGAGGCCTTTTTTACCACCAAACCCGCAGGCAAAGGCACCGGTTTGGGCCTGTCCATTTCCTACAGAGTCCTCCAAGAGCACGGCGGGATGCTGACTTGCGTGTCTGCACCAGGGCAAGGAGCCGAATTTATCATCGAAATGCCGATCGAGCAAATTAGTCAGTAGTCAGTAGTCATTAGTGCGAGCGTCCCCGCTCGCGAACGCTATTAGTGCGAGCGTCCCCGCTCGCGAACGCTATTAGTGCGAGCGTCCCCGCTCGCGAACGCTATTAGTGCTCGCGAACGTTATTAGTGCGAGCGTCCCCGCTCGCGAACGTTATTAGTTATTGATTATTGCGAGATATTCAAAAATAACAAATAACAACTGCCAACTGTCAACTGTCAACTGTCAACTGTCAACTGTCAACTAACTACTGACACCTAGCCAAATAAATTCGAGCCACCCTATCCCCCGGATTTTGCCGCAAACAATCAGCAAATAACCCCGCCGCTTCAGTAAAATTATAGATATTGTACAAAGACAAAGCCTCAGTAAACACTGGCAAAGTAGCCAACTTCCCCGCTTTAACGAACGGCAAATCTGCATCAAAAACCTCATAAACAGTAACCCATGCAGACTTCCCCTTAACCTGAACCTTATCAATCACGCGAATCCCATAATCAGCAGGATTTCTCAAGCCATCGACAGTCTGCTGAGTAATTAACAGCGGCACCTCGTAATTCTTCGTCAAACTTTCAATCCGAGCAGCCAAATTAACCGCATCGCCAATCACAGTACCGTCCATCCGATTGCGTCCGCCAACAGTACCCAGCATCAAAGAACCAGTATTAATTCCCACCCCAATCTGGATCGGCACATCGCCCATAGAAACGCGATATTGATTGTATTCAGCAAGAGTATGCAGCATCTCAATCCCCGCTTTCACAGCATTGTCAGCGCCCTCGCTAAACAAAGCCATAATTGCATCGCCAATATATTTATCAATAAACCCATGATTTTCCACAATCAGCGGTTCCATATAACTCAAATATGAATTTATAAATTTAAAATTATCTTGCGGTGTCATCTGTTCCGAAATCGTTGTGAAATCGCGAATGTCAGAAAACAAAATCGACATTTCCAACTCTACCGCATCTCCCAATTTAACATCAACAATACTGTCATATCCCAAAAAAGATAAAAACTGATTTGGTACAAAGCGACTTGTCGCCTCAGTGATTTTTACTTCTGTATCTAGCGCCAGTTCCAGATTACTATTAACTTGAAAAAGTTCTGTAATCAGATTTTTGCGCTCGGCTTCAGCTTTTTTGCGATCGGTAATATCTAGAATGGTATTAATAGCATAAGTAATTTTTCCGGTGCGATCGTAGATAGGAGTTGCCGAAATTTCTAAGGGAATAATTTTGTCGCCGTTGTGGACTTCTACATCGTCAGCAGCGGCATTTTCTCCTCTCAACGCCCGCACAACTGGCAAGTCTTCAGGAGGATATTCTCGATCGGTGCCTGCTCGATAAGTTTGATAAACCTCTGACAATTGTTCTGAATTTATATCCGGCACCACTCCCTTACCAAATATCTCTTTGGCTTTATGATTGATATAGTAAACTTTGCCCTCAGCATCCAGCACCCCCACACCAATTGGCATTGCTTCCAAAAACTGTGTCAAGCGATTTTCGTTTTCATTGAGTTGGGCAATCAGTAATGCTTGGTCAAAGTTTAACTTTGCCAACTCGCTATTCATTTGCTGGAGTTGGGCATTTTGTTCCGCCAACAGTTTGTTTTGATGGTAACTATTGACAGCTTCTTTTACCGTCAAACTCAGGTCTTCTTGCTGCCAGGGCTTGGCGATATAACGATATAAATTTGCATTTTTGATAGCATTTCCTACCGCTTCAATATCTGCTTGTCCTGTGAGCATGATTTTCAGAGTTTTGGGTGAAATGATATGAACTCGCCTTAACAGCTCATCTCCATTCATTTCAGGCATAATATGGTCGGAAATAATTAACGGGACTTCATAGCCATCGTCTAGCAATTCCATGATTAATTCTAATGCTTCTTCCCCACCTTCAGCAATTTCGATGATATAATCATTACTGATTGCCTCTTGAAGTTCTGCTTTCAGACTTCGGAGTACAGTTTTCTCATCATCAACACAGACAATTACTTGTAGAGCCATAATTGAGACCGACCGGATTTAATAGTTTTCAACAACTCGGCTATAGTTGCGCTAAACCAGATTTAATCGTTTCCAACAGTTCGGCTTCCGACCAAGGTTTAGACAAACAGCAATGGAGATTCGCTTCGTTCTTAGCTCGGTTAATCGCTGCTTCGTCAGCTTGACCAGTTAGCATAATTTTAATAACTTTGGGGAATTTTTTGTGAATCCGAATCAGCAGCTCATCTCCTTTAATTCCCGGCATTAGCCAATCAGAAATAATCAAAATAATACTTATATCTTCCTCATTAAGTTCTTCGATTAACTCTAGAGCTTCATCCGCATCTTCCGCTCCTTCATAGAGGTAATCACTACCGAATGCTCTTGACAGTTGCGTCCTCAGACTATTTAACACAATTCTCTCATCATCAACACACAAAATAACTGGCTTAGACATTATTTTTTATCCTCTATGATTAGCGATATAACTCTGTTGGTAGGGTGAGAACTGCACACCTTACCGCTACTAATAGTCTTGCAAACCAGCTTATGCTTCAGTCCTGATATTGGTACATTTCATAATTATACTCTAACGTTCGGCAGAAAAACATTAAATGTAGTTTCACCTGGAATTGATTCTACCTCAATCCTTCCTTGATGTTTTTCCACAATCTTCTTCACAATGTCCAGTCCCAATCCGCTGCCTTCTCCTGCGGGTTTAGTAGTAAAAAATGGCTCGAATATTTTCGCCTCGATCTCTTCAGGGATGCCTTTGCCACTGTCAGTAACGCTAATCTTTACCTGATCGGATTGCTCCGTCAATCCAATAGTTAATGTGCCACGATTATCCATTGCTTGCAAAGCATTGTGAACGAGATTTGTCCACACTTGATTTAGTTCATCTGGATAGCATAGTATCGGCGGTATTTCGGTATAGTTTCTGACTACCTCAACTCCTTGTTTGAGTAAATTTTGATAGAGAGTTAAGATGGTTTCGATCCCTTCAGCAATGCTGGCTGTTGTCTTAGTGCCTGCCTGTTCGTAACGGGCATAGGTTTTTAAGGCAAACACAACTTTTGATGCTCGATCTGTAGCTGTATTGATAGTAGCGATGCCTCTTTTTAATTCAGACAGTTTGTAGGCGGTTCCTAGGATGTGCAAACTATCCGGTTTTTGGAGTAGCAGGAGACAAGTTTCGATACGATCGTAGATCCCCATCACAACTAATAGATCTGCAACAATATCGGCATTCTCAATCTCTAATTCTTGCAGTTCGCTTCTTAAAGCTCTCTTCAATTTGCGTTCTTCTTTGGTTGATAGTATTGATTCTTGTTGGAGAGATCGCTGAAGTAATTCTGAGAATTTTTGCCCTTCTTCTGGAGAGAAAGATTGAAAAAGTGCTGGCAAATGTTCCAGAGTTTGATCCAAGAACTTAGACACATTTCCCGCTGAAGAACGAATTGCACCCAAGGGTGTGTTAACTTCGTGAGCAACTCCCGCCACAAGTTGTCCTAAAGCTGCCATTTTTTCTGATTGAATCAGCTCTTCTTGGGTGGTTTCGAGCTGTTGGAGAGTATCGCTTAGTTCTTGATTTTTCTGGTACAAAGCTGCTTCAGCCTGCTTGCGATCGCCAATTTCTCGCCACACCGTATGCAGAATTTCCTTACCATCTACAGGAATTACAGTCAGCAATACTTCCACCCAAAAGTCTTCTCCGTCGCTGCGCCGGTGCATCCATTCAAAGCGATAGCTACCTCGCGAAAAAGCAATGGCTGTGATTTCCTGGGCTTTTTCAAAAGAGTTTCTACCGTCTGGTTGAATCTCCGGAGAAAGTTGAGCCGGCGGCAAGGAAAGAAGCTGTTTTTTGTCATTGCAACGCATCATTTTGACCGTGGCGGGGTTGCAGTCGATAAAAACATCTCCATCTAAAAGCAAAATTGCATCGGCGGATTGCTCGTAAAGTTGTCGAAAACGAGCTTCTGACTGCTGGAGTTCTTGGGTGCGTTCTTCTACTTTTGCTTCTAAATTGGCATAGAGTTGGGCATTTTCGATCGAGATGGCAGCTTGAGAAGACAATAATTGTAGAACTGCTAATCGATCGAGAGTAAATGCACCCACTGTCAGGTTATTTTCTAGGTAAAGGATACCGATCGCCTTTCCTTGATGTTGAATAGGCAAACACAATACTGATTTTGGTTTGTGCTGACTTATGTATGGATCGTTAATATTTTTAATGGGAGATTCTGGTTGGTTGATTTCCTCGAACAAGTCGTTAAAAATGACATATTCTTGAGTCCTAAAAACATAGTTGATGACGCTTCGAGGTAACTTATCGCTAGTTTCAATAGGAATTGACTCCAGAACTTTTATTTCTGCAACACCGCTAATTCCGGTAGCTTCAATTACTAAATTACCTGCTTTTTGCAAAATAAAATTGCCTGTTTCTGCTCCGGCATTTTCCATCACTACTTGCATTAAAATTGACAGCAATTTGTCAAGCTGAATTTCTCCTGAAAGTGTTTGAGATGCTTTCATGATTGTCCCGAAGTCCAGGATTTCTGAAACACTGGAACTCGTGGATGAGATAGTTCCAGAGTTCATTAGCACAATTGTTTCGTCTGTATGAATGCTCTTTTTCTGGTTCAGAATAGGAGCAAGCAATTGGGGATACCGTTTTTCTAGATCCTCAACCTTTGCCTTTGCACCCCAACGCGCATAAGCGTAGTAGGCGTCGGTTAAGTAAACTGTGCCAACTTTATCTTTACCCCAAGCGAGATAGAATTTAGCCGCGAGTTCCTGGGCTAGTGCTTCTTCGTTGAGATAACCGTTTTCTTTGGCGAGGGAAATGGCGCGATCGTACAATTCGATCGCCTCTAATTTTTCCTCTAAAACTCGATGCCGTTCTGCCTCTACTAGATAAAATTTATGTAGATAATTCATCGGGGCATGATTCGCCCATTTTTGCATTTTCTCCTGATTGGCGATTACAGTTTCGAGGATTTGTTGTTGTTCCGAAATCTCTCGATCGGGATACACCGCCAACTTAGACAGAGAATCATAGGTATAAAAAATCGGTACTAATATCGAAGCTACTCCTGCATCTAAATACTCTTCTGCTCCGGCAGAATGCTCAATGGCTTGGTGGTAGTCACAAAAAAGATAACAAAGGATTAACTTATTTAAGAAAAAATAGTAACACGCTATTCTGTAATTATTGGCAATATGAATCGGTAACATTTTTGCTTCATCACAAGCTGAACCGATTAAAAAGCAAGGATTATCCGTCCTTTCCAGTAAGTTTAATACAACTTGATGGTAAATTTGATGCAATTGAAGAATGCTATCCTGATTCATCTTGTCGATCGCATCACCGTAAGTTTCCATCTCTAGTTTCACGCTTGATAGCTCGACCGATCCACTAAAGAATAAATGGTAGCAATACCTGTGGGCAGAATAGCAAGCGTGTTCTAAATCTCCTGTCTCTAAACCGCTAAAGTAAGAAGCTAGAAAAGGTTTTAAGGTCTCTGTAATATGCTGTTTCCAATGCTTGATAAAGCAAGCTTCTACAAACAGCGTCATAGATTTGAAAGGCTTAGTATCGAGTTTTTCGAGTAAATTTAGTGCAAGTTGTCCAAATTGATAGCCCGATTCTAACTCCCCCATGACTCCGCAGAGAATGAGTCCATAATTAGCATAGGCATGAGTATGAGTTGGTGCATTACCATATTTAAGGGCTAATTGAATTTGTTTAAAAGTAATGAGAGGTAGCAAAACTGGAGTGACCATGTAAGCAGAAGGACAGAGTTGTAACAGCATCTGAGTTGCTGCCAGTTTTTGCGGGTCACTCATGTCAGGTAAATCAATTAAGTCATGAATCGGTTTTTCTTGTAAAGCCAATTGCGTCTTTTCAAAAGCCAAGGGAATTTCTGTCAGTTCTGGATCTTTAGGTAGATCTATCCCCAAGAGTTTGAGAATGTCTAACCCAAAATTCAAAGATTGTTTGAGTTGGTTCTGCGCTTTCAAAGCTTGAATTTTAACTTGATAAGTTTTGATTTGATCTAAGAGCGTATTTGCCTTTTCCAGGACTATTTCTGCCAATGGCTCCATTTGCTCAAAATCACCATTCAGATACATCGCCTCTGTGGCTTCTTCGTAAAGTGCTAAACTCAGGTTGTAATGATTCTGCCAACACTCAACATCCAGGAGTTCTATGCCTAAAGTTAAATATTTTTCAGCAGCCGCGTAAGCCGTGGAAGATTTAGCTTTACGTCCAGCTATTAAATTTAATTGAGCAAGCTCATCTCGTTTGATTCGATCGGTAATTAACTCCACCCCGATATTTAATTGGTTGACAATATCAAAAATCTTCTCTTCTTGTTCTGCTTCTGGCGTATTCCTCAACAACAATTGTCCGATTTCGAGGTGGGTGGACTGTTTCTGGGATTCGGGAATCAGAGAATATGCCGCTTGCTGCACTCGATCGTGCAAAAATCTGTAGGGAACCGATAACTCCGATCCTTGAAGAATTTCAATTGATTCAGATTTCTGAAAAAATTTATATACTTCACTGGTGGGAATAATTAATCCTTCTTGCAGTGCTAGCCACAAATCGGCTGCTGTTTCCGACTCGGATTTTTTGGAGACAATTGCTAGCGTTGCTAAGTCAAATTGATTACCTACACAAGCTGCAAGTTTTAAAGCTTGCTGAGTATTTTCAGGCAATTTCTGCAACTGAATTGCCATAAACTCGACGACATCATCAGTCCAAGAAAGCGCCCTCAATTTGGCAATATCGCACTGCCACCCCCCCCTTGCCCCGGGGGTGAAATCAAATGATATAAATCCATCGCTGTGCAAAAATTGCAGAAATTTAGTTGCAAAAAAGGGATTGCCTTTGGTTTTGGCAAAAATCAATTCCGTCAAAGGCATTGCTCTTTCTATTGGACAAGAAAAAGTATCCGCAATTAGGCAATTTAGGGAAGTTAGGTTGAGAGGTGCTAAGGTAATTTGATTGACTTTCAGGACGGGTGGATCGATATCCTGCTTTTCTAGAGAAGATGCTGACGAATTAGCCTCTACTTTCCTAATCTCACCCAATGTCAACATTAGCGGGTGAGCCGGAAATACTTCGTTGTCTCGATATGCTCCCATTAACAACAGATAGCGGGTATCTGTTTCGCTCATCAGCAACTGCATCAATTTCAAAGAAGCTGAGTCTGCCCACTGCAAATCATCCAAGAAAATTACTAAAGGATGTTCTTTGGTGGCGAATACTCGGATAAACTTGCCAAATAGCAAATTAAAACGATTTTGAGCTGCGACTCCTTCTAGTTTGAGGACTTCTGGCTGCTTACCAATTAGGTGTTCTAATTCTGGGATGACATCGATAATAACTTGACTGTTTTCACCCAAAACCCCTAATATCTTGACTCGCCATTTCTGCACCTCGCCAGCACTTTCGGTGAGTAATTGTCTGATTAAATTCTGGAATGCCTGCACCCAGGAAGAGAAGGGAATATCCCGCTTAAATTGATCGAATTTACCTTTGATGAAGTAACCCCGTTGGCGGACAATGGGTTTGTGAACTTCGTTGACAACGGCTGTTTTGCCAATGCCGGAAAAGCCAGCGATTAGCATGATTTCGATATTGCCTTCGCTGATGCGATCGAAGGCTGCTAATAGGGCTTTAACTTCAGTTTCTCTACCGTAGAGTTTTTCGGGAATGACGAAGCGATCGCAAATATCCCGATTTGCCAATACAAACTCGCTAATAGTCCCATTTTCTTGCCATTGGTGCGAGCATTTTTCTAAGTCGTAGCGCAGCCCAGCAGCACTTTGATAGCGTGATTCTGGAGTTTTTGCCATCAGTTTCATGATGATATTATTCACCATCACTGAGATAGCTGGAACCAGATTGATTGGCTCAGTTGGCATTCTGGCAATATGACAGTGGACTAACTCCATTGGATCGTTAGAGTCAAAGGGCAATTTCCCTGTTAGTATTTGGTAAAATGTAACTCCCAACGAGTAAAAGTCGGTACGGTAGTCGATACCCCGATTCATGCGTCCCGTTTGTTCTGGGGACATATAAGCTAGGGTTCCTTCTAAGACGTTTGGATTTTGGATTTCCTGGTTTTCTCTGGGTAGAAGTGAGGAAATGCTGAAGTCAATTAATTTAACTTCTTTAGTTTCCGGGTTAATGATGATATTCTGGGGCTTGATGTCTTTGTGAATAATTCGGTTGTGATATAGTCCTTCTATGGTTTTGACAATCTGAATTGCGATCGGCAAAAATTCATTTAGCGGTAGAGGCGAACTCTGGAGGGAGGAAATGTCAGATTTACTGGATTTGATATTCTCCAATTGCTCTGAATTAACAGTATACTCAGCGAGGGAAATACCTCCAATATCCTCGGTAATCAGAGCAAAAGCATTCTGATAGTTTAAGAGTGCAATGGGTTTGAGAATTCCCGGAAGGTCAAGATTTTTGGTGATCGTGTACTGATTCCGAAACTGTATGAGTTCGCTAAAAGTGGGATATTCACTCCATAACAGTTTGATAATTACTTTTTGGTTTGACTCAGAAACTCCTCGATAAACCTGGGTTCTAGAGCCATTATAGATTTGCTCGGTGAGGTGATAGCCGGGAATTTTTAACATATTATCAGTCATGGTGAAGAGGTTAAATCAATATTCTGTAGATGCTATCGGAGGCTGAAAATGATAAAGCGGTAAGGTGCATATTGCACATCTTACAGAGTAGAGTTTATGCGCCCAGAACAATTAATCCAAAATTCTTGGCTGTTCAAATTTTAGATGCTCTGGCTGAAATTAATTAGGTTTTTTAGTGCTATTTAACTATTTTCGACAGGGACTAAATGACACCCGGTGAAAGACAGACACACCACAACGTTCCAAAGCTAACTTATGTTTAGCAGTACCATATCCTTTGTTGTTTGTCAAGTCATATTCAGGATACTTGACGGCCATCCGCAGGATTAATTCGTCGCGCCAAACTTTGGCGACAATACTAGCAGCGGCAATCTGAATCGATCGCGAATCACCTTTAATCATCGTCTCTTGGTCGATCGACAAATTGGGTATTCTTTGATTGCCGTCAACCAAACACAAATCTGGGGCGACATTTAATTTCAAAATCGCCCGTTTCATTGCCAACAAAGAAGCCTGCAAAATATTCAGGCGATCGATCTCCCGCACCGAAGCCACACCAATTTGACAGTCAACCGCCACAGCCCTGATTTTGACTGCTAACCGACTCCGGGCTGCGGCACTCAACTGTTTGCTGTCGCGCACTCCGCAACTTACTAATTCTTCGAGAACTTCGTCGGGCAAAATGCAGGCGGCTGCCACCACTGGCCCGAACAAAGCTCCTCTTCCTACTTCATCTACACCTGCAATTATCCGAGGGAAAGAGGGGGAGGGGGAAAGGGGGAGAGGGGGAGAGGGAGAGGGGGAGATTGGGAGATGGAAAGATGGGAAGAGAGTAAAAATTTCTACTTCTTCTTTGTTCCTTTTTCTTTGTTCCTTCTTCCTTCTTCCCTCTTCCTTCTTCTTTGTTCCTTCTTCCTTCTTCCCTTTTCCTTCTTCCTTCATAATCACTCATCCAAAACAGCAGAGGAGCGGCGACGGCGGCGGCGGTTGATCGCAGGTTCCTCGGGTTCGCTCGATTCGATCGCCTCGTGGGATTCGATCGGCTCATAGGATTCGATCGGCTCATAGGATTCGATCGGCTCATAGGATTCGATCGACTCATATAGCTTATTCGGCTGATTCGAGAAAGCCATCACATCGTCGGCTTCCTCCATCGGCTCAAAATCATCGATTTCGTCGATCGAACTTGCGCCGTAAATTTCAGCCTCATCATCAGCATCATCGTCATCGTCATCCTCAGCAAATACCGGCAGGGCAACCGACATTTCTGAATAATAATTTTGTTCCTCAACATGGGGTGCTGGCGCAGGCGCTTCAAATTCAAATTCGAGCTGCTCAAAAGGCGGCTTATTCGGCCCAGCTCCGGGGAGTGTCACCGAAACGATCGCATTTTTAGGATTTTTGACGCTGCGATCGGTTAGCACCAAAGGAGAAACCCCCATCAGAGCATAAACATCCTGCTCTTCTGGCGTCATTTCCACCGAAATCACCTCCGGAGGCTCCACCATCGGCTTCAGCAGCTCAGACTTAGTTGGCCGCACGCGATCGAATTCCTCGCGCCTGCCAACAGTTGCCATATTCACTAGCCCGAAGCCCTCAGAAGCTGCCCGGATGCCGGGGGGAGTCACCACCAGATACTCAGAGCGGGTATCTGCGACGGGCGCACTCGAAGTATTCGGTAGCCGCAACTTGCTACGTACCGGTTCCTCTTCCACCGGGACGACGGCAAAAGGCTCTTCACCAATCCGGCGGCGGCGGCGCCGTCTGGTTCCGTTGCCCAAATCCTGATAGCTGGGATGGTTGAGCAAGTCCAAAGCTGAGGCGTTGCCGCCAGTCTCAACAAAATCCAAACTTTCGCTCTGAGGTTCCCAAGCAGCCCGAGCGAGTTCGGGGGAACGTTCTTCTCGCACTGGTGCAGCAGTTGCAGCAGCTACAGGCGCCAAGCTGCGGCGTTCCAATCCTTCTGGCAAGTTCAACATCACCCGGTTGGAGGAAGTCACAGTGCGATCGGCTGCTTCCCGCACCGCTGCGCCGAAGTCCTCTTCGCCCGGGAGTTGTACCAGATGACCCAACCCACTGCAAGTAGGGCAACTGTGGCCGAATAACTCGTAAATATTTTGACCTTGGCGTTTGCGGGTGAGTTCTACCAGTCCTAATTCGGACAGTTGAGCGATTTGGGGTCGAGATTTGTCAGCTTTGAGAGCTTTATTGAAATGTTCCAGCACCTGCAACTGATCGCGGCGGGATTCCATGTCAATAAAGTCAACAATAATCACCCCGGCAATATTCCGCAGTCGCAGTTGTCTGGCAATTTCCGTTGCTGCTTCGCAATTTGTCCAGAGTACAGTTTCGCGAGCCGTTGCCGATCGAGTAAACGAGCCAGAGTTGACATCAATTACCGTCAGCGCTTCTGTCGGCTCGATAATCACATAACCGCCAGAAGGTAAATCTACCCTTGGTCTGAGAGCTTCTCGAATCGCAGCGTTGACGCGGAAAAATTCTAAAATCGAGGCGCGCTCTCGGTGGTGGTCGATCAAAACTCCCGCAGGAAGTTTACCGCCGTTCCAGCTCATCAACTGCTGCTTCACCCGCTTAATCCCATTTTGCGAGTCCACGACAATCCGGTTCACGTCACCGCTGAACATATCCCGCAATACCCGCTGGATAAAATCGTCATCGCGGTTGAGCAGTGCCGGCGCCCGGGTAGAACCGCCTTCAAGTTGAACAGCTTCCCACTGCTTTTGCAGCACTTCCAAATCTTCCATGATGGCTTCTTCGGTCATGCCTTCGGCTTCGGTTCTTACCAGCAGCCCCATCCCGGCCGGTTTCACCAAAATAGCCAGGGCTCTGAGGCGGTTGCGCTCGGCTTCCGACTTGATTCTCCGGGACAGATTGACTCCCCTGCCGTAGGGCATCAGTACCAAATAACGCCCGGGCAGGGTAATGTTGCCTGTCAGCCGGGGGCCTTTGCTGCCCGTCGGTTCTTTCATCACCTGTACCAGCACTTTTTGCTGGGGGGTGAGGAGTTCTGTAATTGCTCCTGCCGATCGCTTGAGCCGCAGTGGGCCGAGGTCTGTGACGTGCATGAACCCGTTGCGTTCTGGGTCGCCAATATTGACGAAGGCCGCATCTATCCCAGGAAGTACATTTTCGACAATTCCCAAGTAAATGTCGCTGACTTGGTGGCTGCCTGTGGCTACCACGAGTTCTTGGATTTGATCTTCTGAAAAAACGGCAGCAATGCGATGCTGCTCTGCTATAACTATCTGCTTTGTCATTCAATTTCCTCAAAAAACTGGCAGCAAGTTAGAGACACTAACGCTGAAAAGTGCCTCTGACTTTAACTGTAATTAGTAGTAGCTTAAAGAGTTATTAGCTGTCAGTTGGTGCAGGGTTGAAGGAAATTTAACTCTTCACTGTTAACTGTTAACTCTTCACTGTTACAGATAAAAAAGTAGTTAAACCCGACCCATCGAGAGTTATGAGTTATGCTCAGCAGATAAATCTGAGAGATAGAAATAAGGAGGCTTTTATCGAGTTAGCAAGATTGAGTTTTAAGTTGAGAATTGCTGTCCTCAATACTTCAAAATTCAACAGTTGCAACTCTTCCTTTGAACTCAGCGAATAAATTCAGCGCCACTCTCACCAATTTCTTAACACACAACTGAACACACAACTGAACACTACGAACTGATAACTCTGCTTGCGTGGTGGTTGAGGGCTGGTTTTAAGCGAAAGTAAGTAGGAGCGAAAGCGTAAGGACTTTTGTTGAATTCTTGCGCGATCGCTACGCCTCTAATCGCCAATTAATTGGACAAACGTGGACTCAGCATACAAAAGAAAACCTTGGCACCTCAAAAGTGGTCATTCTTTTTGGCA